>PKTY01000168.1 GCA_002869725.1 Desulfuromonas sp.
CCGAGCAGCCTTTCACTACGCTCTCCATCGTGACCCTGATAACCGACATAGGCCCCCCAGCGGTGCATCAGTTCATGGGTTAGAATCTGCAGGGTTTCTTCGAAACCTGGGTCGGTGGGTTGCAGCTGGTGGGAGTTGAGGTTGGCCATATCGATGACCCCCTGCAAACGATCAAGAGGAGTGCCGGTTGGTGAAAAGGCTGGTGAATAATCGAAGCGTGGAATGCCAATTCCATCAACATCGTTGCGCACCGGAGTAAAAAAAGCTCGCGCCGACGGCGACGGCATCAGGAAATCGAAGTTGGTGAAGACCACCAGGAAATCGTGCTGATCACCATGAGTCCTGATAAACTCCTTGGCCACCTCGCGCTGCGGAGTGTTGTCGACCTGATCGTTGACCATACTGTCGTAGAGGCAGGAAACTTCAAGCACGGTCACATCGTCATGAACCTCCAGGGTATCGACGGTAAAAGCCCAGCTCGGACAAGAGCCAATCATCCCGACCAAGACCAGACAAAGCAGACAGCTCCGAAACCATGACTGGCAACCAGCCGGCAACAGCAGATTTTTCATAACTCCCTCCGACAAGGCAATAACACTGATGGCAGATCCGGAACCTGTGCGAAACAAAGCCATCACATAGCAAGAGTCCCCATAGGCTCATCACCAATGAGACCTGACGAAATCGCAATACGTCAGCAAGCCCCCGGCTCAACAGCCGGCGGCGTCAACGACAGATTTTGGTGGAGGGATTGGCGGCCATAACTGGCCAGACAGGATGGTTTGAGGTCAACCCTCGATCACAATCCCCTCGTTACATAACATCCTCGTGGCATGGCCACGGATTGAATTGATAAACACTTCTAATGGAAACTGATTTCAAATGCAATGGGTTTCTTGTGGTTTGCGAGAAGACGGCTAACAACCAGCGAAGAGACTACCAGCCACCGCCGCCACCGCCGCCACCGCCGCCGCCCGAGGAACCGCCGCCGCCCGATCCTGACGAGGAGCCCGGTGCGGTCGAAGACGAAGAGATTGCCGAACTGAGGGCACCACCAATACTGCCGGAGAAGGTTCCCAGGTCGTGGACATTCCAGCTCTGGCCATGATACCAGGCCGGACGATAGCCTGATCCCGCCTGCTCCATGCGCTGAAACAGAGCG
Source organism: Desulfuromonas sp. (assembly GCA_002869725.1). GTDB lineage: Bacteria > Desulfobacterota > Desulfuromonadia > Desulfuromonadales > BM103 > BM103. Next base: position 1,163 of record PKTY01000168.1, read on the forward strand.
GCAAAACGCTCCATCCAACGTTGCTCGACACCAAGTGCCAGGGCATAGGGGAGATAGCGTTCGAACAGCTCGGGGGTCTTCTCGGGGGGGTTGCGGAAATCCATCTCCTCTCGCTCAGCGACATCGAGAAAATCGCGAAACCCCTCAACCTCGTCCAGCAGTCTTCGACCTGCCCGAGTTGGCGCTTTAAGCAGGTGATAGAAAAGTAAGGAGAGAAGAATTGCCCCGACCAGAGCCAAAGGAAGAGCGGGGGAGACCTGGGTGGCCAGCATGCCGATCACCACGACTTCCGCTGCGAAAAACGGCAAAGCAAAGAGCGTCACCATCAGCGCGCCAACCACCTTGATGGACGATTGAACATTCCGCCAGGCCTGTACAACATTTTTCCCCAGAGTAAAAACCCCAAATGTCCAGATCGTCAACCACAACGACAAGAACGCGCCCGAAGCCATCATCTCGGCATCGGGTAAGGCCTTGATGGTTGCCGCAAACAGCAGCAGCGAGAGGAAGAGACCGGGAATCAACCAGCGCCGATTACTGACAAAATAGAGTTTCTCATAGTTGAGCTTGAGGGCCTGTTCATGCGCCTTAAGTACTTTGGAGATTTTCTTGTGTCGGGACCTTTCGAGGGGAATACTCCCGTAGTTGTGCAGATTGAAGAACCCCTTGAGAATTGCCTGTTCCCCCGGCGACAGGTTTTGGGACCGCTGTGAGGTGCGGGTCAGGGTATATTCGCCATCCTCCTCAGTAATCTCAACGAACCCTTTGACCGCCAGGTTGACCAGGGCTGAGGCAAAGGCCTTGTGATCGTACCCCATCCGCTCGATGAAACGCGCCGATGCCGGGGAAAAACCAGTCGGCGGTTGGTAACGGGTGATCACCACCCCGCGCTGCGGATCACGGCCAACCAGCAGCCAGGACAGTAGATAGTAGCACAGCAGCACAATAAGGCCGATCAAGCAGACGACCAGACTCAGGTTGTCATTGAGCAGGTAACCGACTTCCTGGTGCAGGCTTGGCTGGCTGATGTAACCCTTCGGCCAGGAGACCACAATGGTCATTCCTTCTTGCTTGACAAAGGGCCTGCTAGAAAAAAACTCCACAACCCCATCCACTCCGATCTCGACGGTGTAATCCGTCCCCTGGGCGCCCCGCGGACCGGTATAGGCTTCCGGGACCAAGCGCTCGGCAGGAATCTCTTCCGGCAGAACTACCCGTGCTTCCACCCGATCGATGGGGAAAGTCCAGTCATTGCCGGTCACGTTCCAGTAGAGCTCGTCGTGATCGTCAAAGAAGCCGAGTTGACGGTTGGTTCGATAGGTCAGTTGATAGCTATAGACCCCGGGGCGCAGGACATGCTCCTTGCGACCGAGGTAGACGCGCACCCCATCCCCCTGGCGCTTGATGTGCCAGGCTTCAGAACGGCCGTCCCGGCTGACTGCCACAACGTCGAAACCGACGCGATAGCGGTTACCGAACCGGTCTTTGTAATCGGTGGGGAAATCCCGGTAGATCCCCCGCTTGATTTCACGGTTCTCGGCGCGCACCCGGACGGTCTCGGTGACCTCCATCGAACCGTCGACAAACACTTGGATGTCGCTGGAAAAATCAAGGATTCGCTCCTCAGCCCAAAGCGGGCTGACCGACAGAAACAGCAACAGAACCGTCAGTAAACCTTTCATCTCATCTCCATTTTCGTCGGTTCAGCCTCATGCTCACCTTCCAACTCGAAAAACTGCCGCTGCCGACAACCGAACAAGCGGGCGATCAGCAGATCCGGAAAACTTTCAATGCGGGTATTGAGATTGCGTACGGTCCCGTTATAGAAGCGCCTGGCATACTGGATCTGATTTTCGACCTCGCTCAACTCGGTCTGCAACTGCAGAAAGTTCTGGTCAGCCTTGAGCTGTGGGTAGGCTTCGACCAGGGCCATCAGGGAACGCAGGCCACTACCGATCTCCCCTTCCAACGCCCCTTTCCTCTTCAGATCATCGACTGAGTTAACCCGGCTGCGCAATTCGATCAGCGTGGTCAGAGTCGACCGCTCAAAGGCGGCATACTGATCGACTGTCGCAACCAGCTTAGGGATCAGGTCGTGGCGTTTTTTCAGCTGGACATCGATATCGCTCCAGGCGGTCTCCACCCGGTTGCGGTCACGCACCAGACGGTTGTAGCTGTAGACAGCCCACACCGTAATCAAACCGAAAACAAAAACAACACCAATTGTCATGATCAACTTGCTCCATAAAGTGATGCCAATGCGACATCAACTACAGCTTATAACCGCCAATGCCTGAAATTATTAATGTATTTGCAATCTCACGCAAGATTTTTGACTGTAATTGTCGAAATCGACCAGAGCCCATTCCCTTCTCTGAATGCTAACTCAACGATTTCTTTGAGATTGACTGACAGCCACCATTTTGCTAGCTTTGTCTATCGATTCAGGAGATGACGCATGACCCATTCAATCGTGCTGGTTGTAGGCGCTGATGAACATACCAGCCGCTTCTGTTCAGAAGCAGTTGCCGAGGGCTCCCTTGGTAAGAGCGAGGTCGTGCCGTCCACCGGCGAGGCTCTGCAGCGTATCCGTCGTGGAGACATCGATATTGTTCTGGCAACGCTGGCCCCTGGGGATGGGGCTGTTCTAGAGTTGATCAAACAGGGACAACGTCAGGAAAACTCCCCGGAGTTTATCCTGTTCGACTCCGACTGCAATTCCGCTGCAGCGCTTGCTGCACTCCAACTCGGAGCGCGACAGGTCCTGGCCCTCCCCTGCCACCCTCAGTTGCTGCAGCATGCCGTGCGCGTTTGTCTGACCCAGCGCTCGGTCCTCCGAGAAAATAGCCGTCTACATGAGCGCGTAGCACTCTACCATCGGTCCCGCTCCCTGGGATCTGAGCTCGAAATCAGTAAACTGCTGACTGTCGGGCTGCAGACCGTACTCAGCGAAGTCGACAGCGACAGGGGCCTGGCCTTCGTGGTCAGCCGGGATGAAGTCGGCTATTGCCAGGCAAACCTCGACTGGGAGTACTCGCAAACTGAGCAGTTGGCTCGCTGCCTGGCTGATCGCCTGAAGACTGACAACGGGAATTGTCGGTTGGGTCCGGACGACTTTATGCTCGATGCCCCACTACCGGATGACCTTCGTTCGGGCTGGATGCTGCCATTGAAAGCCGGCGATGATATCAGTGGTGCAATCGTCGTGTTCAATAGAATTGGCTCAGACCTGCATGTTCAAAAATTCGAAGAGAACCTGGAGCTTCTCGGCGAGCATATTGAACAGGGTTTTCGCAATGCCAGTCTTTATCAGGGAACACGCGATCTGATCTATACTGATGACCTGACCGGACTGTTCAACCATCGTTACCTGAAAATAGCCATCGAGCATGAACTGCATAGAGCCGAGCGTTACGGCCTTGACTTCAGTCTGGCCTTTATCGATCTCGACCTCTTCAAAAATGTCAACGACACCCACGGTCACATGGCCGGCAGCATGCTTCTCAAAGATGTCGGTGAGGTGCTCAAACAATGTGTCCGCGAAGCTGATTTGCTGTTCCGTTATGGTGGTGATGAATTTACCGCCTTGCTGGTTGAAACCGACTACGACGGCGCAAAAATCGTCTCCGAACGGATTCGCCGACGGCTGGAAAACCACAAGTTCTCGATCAACCCGCAACTGTCCTGCAAGATCACGGCAACCGTTGGTCACGCAACCTATCCGCTGCATGCCAAGTCACTTGTCGAATTGATTGAACTGGCCGACCGGGCCATGTACCAGGGGAAAGTGAAGCGCAACACCATCTGCGGAGCATCAGAACTGCGACATCCCTAAAACATCGAATTCAGTAACAACAGTCCTTTCACCTGACATTTCTCCCCTCCCGGAACCCTTATCGTTTATCGCCGGCCTGCACAAGGGGAGCAGGCGCCTAACCGGGATTGCCGACACCTCCCCGGGCAAAACGGCTTGTAAACCAACGCTTTTTCAAGGAGCCAGAAGTTGAGCATTACAGGTATCAAGGGAATGAACGATATCCTGCCCGGTGAAGTCGAGACCTGGCAGCAGCTCGAAAATCAGGCACGCGCCATCTTCAGTCCTTTCGGTTTTCATGAAATCCGCCTGCCGGTTCTCGAGAAGACCGAACTCTTTTGTCGCTCCATTGGAGAAACCACCGACATCGTCGAAAAGGAGATGTACACTTTTGACGACAAGGGGGGAACCTCCATGACCCTGCGCCCGGAGGGAACAGCACCAGTGATGCGCGCCTTCATTGAGCATAAGCTGTACGCCAAAGACCCGGTCAGCAAGCTCTACTATATCGGCCCGATGTTTCGCCATGAACGCCCCCAGAAGGGCCGTTATCGTCAGTTTCACCAGATCGGCGCCGAGGTGATCGGCATCGATGACCCGAAGATTGACGCTCAGGTGCTGGCCATGCTCAGCCATTTCTTCGAGACCGCCAAGATCCCGGACGTCGAACTGCAGATCAACTCCCTCGGTTGCCCGCAATGTCGCCCGGGTTATCGTGAGAGCCTGATCACCTTCCTCGATCAACGCATTGACAGCCTCTGCCAGGATTGCAAGAGACGCTATACCACCAACCCGCTGCGAGTGCTGGACTGCAAAGCCGCCGGGTGCAAGGAAGCGACCGGAGAGGCCCCGGCGATGCTGGATAACCTTTGCGAAGGATGCGAAGCGCATTTTGCCAAGGTGAAAGATTACCTGGACGACCTTTCGGTCAGTTACCGCGTCAACAACCGTATGGTACGCGGGCTGGATTATTACACCAAGACCACGTTTGAAATGGTCACCGGGAGTCTAGGTGCCCAGAATGCCGTGGCCGCAGGCGGCCGCTACGATGGCCTGATCAAAGAGATCGGCGGACCTGAACTGCCGGGCATTGGCTTTGCCATCGGCCTGGAGCGCCTGGTCCTGATGCTTGGTGAAGAGACAGCGGCAGCAGAGCGCCCGGAACTTTTTATCGCGACGCTCGGAGAGAAAGCGACACAAGCCGGATTTACTTTGCTGACCAAGTTGCAACGGCACGGCATCCACGCCGAGATGGAATACACCGGAAAAAGTCTGAAAGCTCAGCTGCGCAGAGCCGACAAGCTCCAGGCCAAGCGCGTCCTGATCCTCGGTGAAGATGAACTTGAACGCGGTGTCGGTCAGCTACGCTACATGGATGAAAGCCGCCAGCAAGAAGCCGACCTCAAGGGCTTGGACGACCGTCTCATCAGCGAAATTCATGGCGCTTGACGGCCTATGTTAGAGCCGATATAATGCGCGCTTGCCTGTTTAGTCAGGCCAATAGGTATCTACGCAAGACAACCATATACTTTTTAAGGAGTTATTCCCTTGAGCGACATACTTGGCGACTGGAAGAGAACACACTTCTGCGGCGAACTCCGCAAGGAAGATATCGGCAAAGAAGTTTGTCTGATGGGCTGGGTACACCGCCGTCGTGACCACGGCGGCCTGATCTTCATCGACCTGCGCGACCGAACCGGCATTGGCCAGCTCGCTCTTGATCCAGATCGTGACCCGGAAGCACACACCAAGGCGGAAGCGGTCCGTAACGAGTTCGTCATCGCCGCGATCGGCAAAGTTTCGCCGCGTCCCGAGGGGACGGTCAACCCGAAGATGGCCACGGGTGAAGTGGAGATCGAAGTCAGCGAGTTGCGCATTCTCAATATCGCCAAGACACCTCCTTTCCAGCTTGATGAATACACCGAAGTCGCCGAGAACCTGCGCCTCAAGCATCGCTACCTCGACCTGCGTCGCGAAGCGATCCAGAAGAACCTCATCATGCGCCATCAGGTCGCCCAGACGGTGCGCCGCTATTTGAGCGACAATGGTTTTCTCGAGATTGAAACCCCGATGCTGACTAAGAGCACCCCGGAAGGTGCCCGCGACTACCTGGTCCCGAGCCGTGTCAATCTCGGTAATTTCTATGCCCTGCCACAGTCACCGCAGATCTTCAAGCAACTGCTGATGGTCTCCGGTTTCGACCGTTATTTCCAGATCACCCGCTGTTTCCGTGATGAAGATCTGCGCGCCGACCGCCAGCCAGAGTTTACCCAGATCGACTGCGAGCTCTCCTTTGTCGACCACAATGACGTAATGTCCGTCATGGAAGGGATGGTCGCTGCGATCTTCAAATCAGCCTTGAATGTCGACCTTCAGCTGCCGATGCCACGGATGAGCTTCGCCGAAGTCATGGAGCGTTACGGCGTCGACAACCCCGATCTTCGCTTTGACATGGAGCTCGTCAACCTCACTGAGCTCGTCAAAGGATGTGGATTCAAGGTTTTTGCCAGCGCAGCCGACAACGGCGGCCAGGTCAAGGCGATCAACGCCAAGGGCTGCGCGACCTTCTCGCGCAAAGAGCTCGACGACCTGACCGACTTCGTCGCTATCTACGGCGCCAAGGGGATGGCCTGGGTCAAGATTCAGGACGATGGCAACTGGCAGTCACCCATCGCCAAGTTTTTCAGCGAGGACGAGCTTGCCAAAATCGGCGAGGCTCTCGATGCAAAGCCTGGCGACCTGCTCCTGTTCGGCGCTGACAAAACGGGCACTGTCAACGAATCCCTTGGCCGCCTGCGTGGTCATCTTGGTCAGAAGCTTGGCCTCGCCAACCCGAAAGAGTACAAGTTCGTCTGGGTCACTGAATTCCCCCTGCTCGAATGGGACGGCGAAGAACGTCGCCACGTCGCCGTTCACCACCCCTTCACAGCACCGATGGACGAGGATGTCCCGCTGCTTGACAGTGAGCCGGGCAACACCCGTGCCAAGGCCTATGACCTGGTTCTCAACGGTTCGGAGATTGGCGGAGGCAGCATCCGTATCCATGACCAGAAAGTTCAGAGCCGCATGTTCGAGCTGCTCGGCATTGGCGATGAAGAGGCCCGCCAGAAGTTCGGTTTCCTCCTTGACGCCCTTGAATATGGCGCACCGCCACACGGCGGTATCGCATTTGGCCTCGATCGTATCATGATGATACTGACTGAAGCTGGTTCGATTCGCGACGTCATCGCCTTCCCGAAAACCCAGAAGGCGACCTGCCTGATGTCGGAGGCTCCGGGCGTGGTTGATGAGAAGCAACTGCGCGAACTCGGCGTTCGCCTTGCTGCCCGGCCAAAGGCATAGACGGGCCCAACCGGTATTGCGATCCACCCTTATGAGTTGTTCACGCTATCTGACTGCCGCTGCTCTGTTGCTGCTGATCATTTTGAGCGGCTGCGCCAGACCACCTCTTCAGAAGCTTGATGCTGCCAGCTATTTGCTCGATAGGGCGCATACGCTGCAAGCCGTTGAGCTTGCACCAACAGAGTACCAGTCAGCTTTGACAGCTCTCAATGAGGCTAAAGCCTCTCTGGAAGCACGTGACTACCGAAATGCCGAAGCATCCCTCGACTTCTCCCTTTTGCACACCCGCAGGGCGATCGCCCTCACCGAACAGCTCAAATCCAACCAACGCGCCAAAGAAGCTGAAGCCAAACGGATCGCCGAGGAGGCGGCACGTCAGTCTGAAGAGCGGAAGCAGCAAGCCCTGTTGGAGGAAAAACGAGCAGCAGAAGCAGCCAGCAAAGCCGCCCGTGAAGCCTCGCCAAAACCAACACATGCCCCCAAACTGCAGCCAATCTACAAGGTCGGTTCGGGCGAAAACCTCTGGACCATCTCCGCCCAGCCCACTGTCTATGACGATGGTTTCCTCTGGCCACTGCTTTACCAGGCCAACCGCGACCAGATTAAAGATCCCCGGCAAATCTACCCGGGCCAAGTTCTAAATATCCGTCGTGACCTGACGGAACAGGAGATGGCAGAGGCCCGTGAGAAGGCGCGTGAATCCAACATTTTTCCCCCTCCCCCCTCCCCCTGATTACGACCTATCTTACCGAATTCATTAATGAATACATCCACGGCTTGCGCTCCTTAAAGCAAGAGTCTGTCGGGGATGATTTTGCTTGACACCCTTCTTGCCATTTGTATACTGTATACACTTACGCAAAGCTCGTGGAACAGGTCTAACAGACAGTCTCGACAGCTTTTCAGGTCGTTAACAACGCTCTGCCCCTCAGTCATAAAGTCAGCCATTCGACCAGCCTGAACATTTACAACCGGGCCGGGTCGATAAGTC
>PKTY01000346.1 GCA_002869725.1 Desulfuromonas sp.
CAATAGCGCCGGTTGTTGTAGCCCGTATTGAACGTGTGGATTCCGTTAACCGCTTGTTCGCAGTCTGCCGCACCGGGGGTCAAGGTGAGACGCTGCCCGACAATCTCGCCCGGTGTCATGCCGATGCTACTCGTTAGCAATCCCTGCGTGAAAAAGGGGATATTGAATATTTCCGCCTCGTAGACCGGGCCGACGGACTTGTCCGGGAACGCTTTTATATCAAAGTCGACTTTCAACACCTCGTAATTGGCCGCCAGGGAGAAAATGGCGCTGGTCGTAGTCGTCAAAGTACCGAAGCCGGGTGTATAGTACGGCGTAACGTTGACGAGTTCACTGTCGAGGAAAAAGAAGTCGGGGGTGTTGGCGTTGTTGCTGATCGTCCATTCATTGACTAATTTGTATTGATTTAACGCCTGATTCGTCCATTGGCCAAGCGGCTTGTCGAAAACCAGGCGTACGTTCATATCGCTGCTCGGGACAAAGGCGCTGTCGATGCCGATGCTGCCCACGGGGCCGATGTACCCGGTGATCAGCGTGTAGCCTATATCGACAACGCCGGGGATGATTTCAAAAGAGCCCACAATCGGTTTTTTTGTGACGTCGGAAAAAATCTTCCCCACGTTGGCCTGGGCAGAAAAGACTGGCTGACTGACGCTAACGGAACCGGCGCGCGTTACTTCGAAGCTTTCAGGCTCGAAAATCGAGCCCACAACCCAGCCGTTGGAGCTTTCGAACTCGATGGGGAAACTTGCAAATTCGTCCTGGGAAACCCCGCTGTTGACCCACAGGGTGGCATTCCCCGGATCTGGAGGGTTTTCGAACCAGGCCAGTGGCGTCTTGCCCAGCACGGGCGCCAAGCTGTAAAGCTCCTGGTTGTAGCCATCACAACCGGTAATTGTGGTACAGACTTCCGCTTTCGCCGAGAGCTTGGCCCGGTCGATATAAAAATAACTCTCAAATTTAGGCGCTTCAAAAAACGCCGACACAATCGGCGTCTGGGCCGTTGCGTTGACACCAAGGCTGAAGGTCGCGGCTCCACCGACCGTTCCGTCGCTCGGGCGATTTAAACTCACGGAATAGGGGCTGGTAACGCCGAATGTCGGCGCGGTCAGATCGAGGGTCGCAGCAATCCTCCAGTCCATTTCCAGCTGCAGGCCTGCCGTTACCCCGTTTCCCGCGACCTTGCTATCGTAGCCCGCTGTGTAATTGATCGGCGGAATGAGCGAAGAATTTGTTGAGCCCATCTCCCCCGCGGCATGAAAGCTGGGGTAACCCGGATAAAGGTCTCCCGACACCGAACCCTGGATCGTGTCCGTAATCGTGTCGGCGTAAACCTGACCGGTTGTGAGCATGGTCATCGCGCCCAACAGACAGGCAAAAAAACAGACGGACTTCGTGGCTTTCAGCTTGGCATCTCGCAACATGGTTTCTCCTCTTTCCTGACAAAAAAAGCTTTTCTCCACAAAGGTGAAGAAAAGCTTTTTCATACGAAAAAACGCTCTCTTCGGCGGCTGGGCTGTCCGACTTCGCTAAAGCTACGTCGGACCCCTGGCTCTGCGTCCCCGGGTCACCCCGGGTTTGCTCTTATCGGAGAATGTTCTCGGCAGACACACGAACAGGCTTGCCGATTATCGCCAGAATAATTCGGCTTCCGCCACAATGCTATTCGTAGAAATACGTATTTTCGGGAAATAGTGCCGAAAAAATTTGGGGCTTCACAGGGCGGGAGGATCAGACCAGGTTATGTTCGCGGGCATACCGGGCCAAGGACATGGAGTTGTGGACCCCCAGCTTACTCATGATTTTCTGCCGGTGGGTCTCCACGGTGCGGACACTGATACAGAGGACGTCAGCGATCTGGCGACTGCTCTCACCGCTGAGGACTGCGCGCAGCACCTCCTTCTCCCTTTTGGTCAGGGCCGTCTTGTCCTCGGTGGAGAGGCGTGGATCCTCATCGAAAGCCCCGAGGAAGCGCTGGCCGTCGTTCACCGCGACGATGGCCGCGACCAGCTGGCCGTAGGCGCATTCCTTGAGGACGTAGCCTTGCGCACCCGCCTGCAGAGCGCGGCGCACCGTAGAGATCTGGTTTTCCATCGTCAGCAGGATGCAGCGGGTGGGCAACTCCGCGGCGACGACCTGTTCGATGACGTCGATACCCTTCAGTCCGGGCATCGACTGATCGAGGATGGCGACATCGGGGCGCAGTTCGGTAATCAGCCGCAAAGCCTCAACGCCATCACCGGCTTCGCCCTCCAGCACCAACTCGGCGTTGCCGGCCAGGAGCAGCTTCAGCCCTTCGCGCAGGATTCGATGGTCATCGGCCAGCACGACCCGGATCATTCCCCCCTCCATTCAACCATCAGGCAGGTTCCGGCCGGGGTCGATTCAAGGGTAAACCGCGCGCCGATCAATTCAGCCCGCTCCCGCATGGAGCGAACGCCAAACCCTTCGGGCCGACCTCTCATCCCGCAGCCATCATCGTTGATCTTAAGCAAAACCCCCGATTTGGCTCCCTGCAGCGATACCTCGATGTGACTGGCGCCGGAGTGGCGAATAGCGTTATTCAGTGCTTCCTGGGAAATCCGGTAGAGATTGCTTCTGACTTCAAGCGCAAGGGAGGGGAGCTCGCCAGAGGCAGAAAATGCGACCGGCCTTCCCCGCTGAGCGAATCGCTTGCAGCGACTGCTGATCGCCATCTTCAAAGGCGTGTTCAACAGAAACTCCGGATGCAGGCGGTGTGCTAGCTCCCGGAGTTCTTCAAAGGCTTCGGCGACCTCTTCGTCGAGTTTAGCCATGGCCTGAGGAATTTCGGCGAGGGGAATAGTGCCGTCTTCGACCAGGCTCAAGTAAAGGCGAATCGCCTGGAACGTCTGCCCGGCGCTGTCGTGCAATTCGCGAGAAAACATTTCCCTCTCGCGACTCTCGATCTCGTTGCGAAGACTTATCTCCATCAGCTTGCGGCTGGCTGTGACATCCAGCGCCAGGGAGACCAAGGTCGCACCCCCCGCCGGGTAGCAGCGGATCAGGAGCTGTTTTCCGGTGACCACACTGTTGTAATCAAATTCGGCTTCCACGCCTTTGGCTACGACTTCGGCAAAGCGCTCAAGCATCTCTGGCTTGCTCCCCCCGAAAAGCTCTTTGGCGGTCTGACCGGTGACTTTTTCACGGGAAAGATCGAGCAAATCGGCAAGGCCCTGATTGATATAGGTGAAACGGTAGTCGTACGGGAGACCTTGGTCGTCAAACAGAAGTTCAATCACAGAGCAAGGGATCGGCAGGGATTCGAACAACTGGCGGTAGCGGGCCTGTTCGTCCAGCAACCGGCGATGCTCCTGACGGTGGCGGAGGATCGTCCATGCCCCCTGGCAAAACTCCTGGAGGCCGATGGCATCGTCATCGCTGTAGGGGGTGATTTTATTGGCCACGCCCGCAACGGCCACGATACTCTCCCCGGACATGATCGGCACGCTCATAAAGCGATGGACCGGGGCGTGCCCATGCGGATAGCCTTTTTTGAGGGGGTGAAGCGCGGCAAAATCGTTGTTGATGAGACTGCGCCGCTGGCGGACGACCTCCCCCCAGAAACCGGTCTTTGCCAGGGAGTAACGGGTCTGGGGATCGACCACCTGGCAATCGCCCAACACCTGGGCCGACCAGGCGTGCAGGGTGAATATTTCGGTCTCTTCGTCGTAAAAATAGAGATACCCGTACTCGCTCTCGGTCAGCTCGACAATCGCAGTGAGTATTTGATTCAAGACGTCCTCATCCGGCCGTTCATGCATACCGGAGAGCATGATGGTTTTGTTCAGGGACAACTGTTGTTTTTTCTGCCGGGCAAGGAGCGCGTTCTCGCTCTTGATGCGCCTGGTAATGTCCCGCCACGCCGTGTGCAGCATGGTTTGTCCTTTGATCACAATGGGCATCAGTGACACTTCGACGATGAACTCGCCGCCCTCGGCGTTGACACAGGTCCAGTCGAAGCGATGCAGTCCTTTGCGGTAGGCCAGGGCGATCATCTCGGGTGCGGTTTCGGCGGAGCGGCGTCCGTCGGGCTGAAACTCGGGGGAAATTCGGGCCGGTGGCAACCGGAGCAACTGCTCTCTGGTCATCTTGAGCAGATCGAGTGCCGCCTGGTTACATTCGACGAAGACGCCTGTGCTATCGATCAGGAGGATCGCATCGGCGCTCTCGGTAAAGAGTTTTCTGGAGGTTTTCTCACTCTGCTGCAAATTCTCCCGGGTCCGCTTGCGTTCGGTAATGTTGCTCGCCACCCAAAGAACCGCATCTTTGCCTTCGACCAAAAAAGGCAGTCGGGACACCCTCCCCTCAAACCAGAGAACATCGTCTGGCCCCTCCTCCAGGCCTTTGACATCCCGGCCGGATAGCGGATACTCGAAGATATGCAGGCCCTGGGATCCGAGAACCCGGTCAATCTGTTCAAGAAACCAGTTAGCCTTGTCCGGGACGACCATATCCGGAATCGACTTGCCGACCAGCACGCTGCCATCGTGGTAATAGCGCGGGTCCTTGCCGCCGAAAACCGCCAGATATTCGCCGTGCCGCGACAACACGAAGACCGGGTCGGGGAAAGAGTTGAGCAGTTCAGCAGTCTGATTCAGCGAAAAGAGTGATTCCATTTATATCCCCTAGCGGTCACCCGTGTTACCTCAGACAAGCAAAAGGAGCTAGACGTCAAACGCCTAACCCCCTCTGAATTACATGGTGGAGCCGAGGAGGATCGAACTCCCGACCTATGCATTGCGAACGCATCGCTCTCCCAGCTGAGCTACGGCCCCAAGTTGGCGCTCAATGTACTGAAAACTGCCCTGTCTGTCAATGATTGGCAACCGGTGCGGGCGGCCTGACCGGCAGGCGGACGATGAAGCGGGCCCCGCGCTCGCTGTTAACGACCTCGATCTCGCCATGGTGATGAGCGACGATCCGGTGGGATATCGAGAGGCCAAGTCCCGCCCCCTTGCTGCGGGTGGAAAAAAACGGGTTGAAGATATTGCGCAAAATCTCTGCGGGGATGCCGCCACCGGTATCTTCGATCTCAATACTGACCGCCTGATCCCCACGCAACAAACTGGTGTAGATCCGCACAAAAAGCTCTCCCCCGCGAGGCATCACCTGTCGGGCATTGATCAGCAGGTTATGCAGGACTTGGCGAATCTGCCGGCAGTCACCTGTCATTGACTCCGAAACCGTTCCCGCCTCGACATGAATCTCGATCTCCTGTCTGCGGAAATTCTCCATCTCCAGTTCAATCACCTCGGCAACCAGTGCCGCGATATTGCATTCCTCAAAACAGATCAGCTGCTTCTTGGAAAAGGCCAGGATGTTGCCCAACATCTCTTCGAGTCGCCGCACTTCCTTGGCGATAATGGCCGCATAGTCATGAACCTTGTCATTACCCGAATCAATCCGGGTGAGCCGCTGAGCAAAACCGCCAATCGACACTAAAGGATTTTTGAGCTCGTGAGCTACCTGGGCAGCCATCTCGCCGAGCACGGAAAGCTTTTCGTTTTCGATCAGCCGCTCCTGAACATCGCGCAATTCATCATGAGCGTGCTCCAGGCGATGAAGCAACTGGGCATTCTCAAGAGAATCAGCGGCCTGCCGAGCAAACATCTCCAAAAACTGCAAACGAGAAGGTGGAAACGGCTCCGAGCCGTCAGTCTCAACAACCAGCACACCAAGTATTTCCTTGTGGCCGCATAAGGGCGTGCAGGCTGAAGGACCAAGCCTTAGATCTTCAACCATTTTGCTGAACTGAGACAAGGCAGCCCCAGCAACCGGGAAAACCACCGGACGGCAGGTAAAAAAGCACTTGGCCAGCGGGTTGTCGTCGGTATCGAGGGGGAGACGCACCTTAACCACGGCCCGGTTGAATTCAGTAAAACGCTGAGTCTCGAGCGTCGCTTGGTCGAGCCGCGGCGCATCCCACTCGGAACCCACTTGCTGACGAGGGAGGACTTGCTCTGACGCATCGCGGTTGACGCCGAGCATCCCTTGTAAAACCTGAGAGCGCATATTGACTGTGAAAAACATGGCCCGCCGGAAACCGCCACCAGCAGCAGCCGTCGCCAACGACAAAATAAGGTGGCTCAAGGAATCGAGTTGCATGGTACTGTGCAAGGGCCGCGAAACACGATAAAGCAGAGCGAGTTCACGGTTGACCGCTTCTTTCTCGACTTCACTGCGGCGACGACGATCAAGCTCGCGCTCGACTTTTTCTTTGGAGAGGCTCAGTTCGCGGAACAGGGTATGGTAGGGATCGCTTAGTGTCTCTCGCACCAAAACGGCAAAGACGGCAACGACCGCGGCTAATTTCAGTAGATGGCCTAGAAAATTATAAAATCCGTAGACATCCTGGTAGAGCGTAAAACTGAACTCAGCCAGAACATTAAACAAGATCGCAACCAGCAGAAATCTGACAAGGGACGGCGACAACAGGAGGCGACAAGACCAGAAAAGCAGTGCCGAGGCGGCCATAATGACGATGACCAGATATTCACTAACGACTTTGAAGGGTGTCAACCCCTCTCCATCTATGTAACAGTCCGGAAAGACCTCAAGAGGCCAGACCGCAACCACCAGCACCAGCAGCGCAGCCCAGAAACTGGCCAGCCACGCCCAGCCACGCATCTCCCATCGAAACGTCTGACTCAGGGCGGCCAGGAAGAAACCGCCTGCAGACAGGATGCGGGCCACGACCCAGAACTGGATAGACAGATTGGTCTCATCCCCAGGAAAGACTCCCATCCCCTTGTAGGCCATGGTGTGCATCAGGTCGACAAGGGACGCACAGAAAAGACCGATCGCCAAGATCAGCAAGGCCGGCGATTCGACCAGTTTACGCGTGTTCCAGGCAACCAGAAAAACCGCCGTGGCGAGGGCGATACTCGCCATCTCGACAGTCCCATGGTAGAGGAGATAGTTGAAATTGCTGAGCAGGTAGAACAAGGGGACTGAGCAGACGGCTACCGCCCACCAGATCTTGGTGATGCGAAAGGCAGATGAGTCTTTGGGGATTTGAGAGAGATGATTGAGAGGGGTAAGTTCTGACTGAGATGTGTTCGCTTGATCCGGCATAAGGACCTCCTCCTGCCGGTGAACGGTCAACCGATCTTTTCTTGCCTCTCCTGTTCGGTCTTGCAGTCGATGCAGAGGGTGGTCACCGGGCGAGCCCGCAACCTGGCCTCACCGATCTCTTCACCACAGTCCTCGCACTCGCCGAACTCACCAGCATCGATCCGTTCGAGAGCCTCGCGGATCTTGGCGATCAGCTTGCGCTCGCGATCACGGATTCGCAGCTCGAAGTTACGGTCTGATTCGAGGGAGGCCCGATCGGTCGGATCCGGGAAGTTGGCCTTCTCGTCAGTCATATCGGAGACAGTCCGGTCAGCATCGCGCAGCAACTGGTCCATCTGCTCCTGCAGCAGCTGGCGAAATTCTTCGGCTTTCTCTTTATTCATGGAACCCTCCCTACGAACTGGAACGGGCACAAACTAAATGAAATTGTCCGGCAAGTCAACCATAATGCCATCACCATAAGGCAACGGCAAAAGGCCGCAGCTTTCAATTGCTCCTGAATGAGGCCGTTACCTGAACTGGGCCATCAGAATATAGATCATCGCGGCCAGCGCGAACCAGGCCGTGAAGATATCGCTCGATCTCCCGATCTTGCTCCCGGCCAGGGTTCGGGCTTCCGGAGTAACTGCTTCGGCGGGAACTCGAGCGAGAAGCAGAGTGAGCAGATCATCGAATCCGGCGTAGGAGTTGGAGATAATCAGGAACTCATCATCCCCGGCGACGAGAGTTAAAAACACCCGGCTGCGGACCCGAACGGCTTCGAGACTGGTGACATCGGCAAACGCGATCCGCCTGGAGCGCAGCAGGCGCAGGGCCGTAACACTGTCTTCATCGACCAACAGGCGGCGGCGAGCCGACTCCACCGACAGGCCCCCGAGCGGGACGAGCAACAGGGCCAGAATGATTATCTTGGCCAGAGGCTGGGATTGGACGACAAGGACGCCGAGCAGCACCAAGGTCAGCAGGACCAACAGGACCAGCGGGACAACGAAACCGCGGCGGATGACAAATACCCTTGGCTCAGCCATGACCGAACTCTTCTAAGCGACGGAAATGGCCACTGCGCCCTCCCGATTTTTCCACCAGGCGCACGGCACTGATAGTCATCTCGCGGTCAATCGCCTTGCACATGTCGTAGACGGTCAGTGCCGCCACTGTAACGGCGGTCAACGCTTCCATTTCGACACCGGTCTGGCCGTTGACGCGAACTCTCGCCTCGACCAGGACCAGGTTCCGCTCACAGTCGGGAGTGAACTCAAGACTGACGCTGTTAATCATCAGAGGATGACAAAGTGGGATCAGTTCTGACGTCTTTTTAGCGGCCATGATCCCGGCCAGGCGCGCCACCGCAAGCACGTCGCCCTTTTCGATCCGGTTGTCAAGAATACGGCTGAGGGTCCCCGACTGCATGTGCACCTCGCCGCGAGCCACAGCCTCCCGGCGCGTGATCTCCTTGCCGCCGACATCGACCATGATCGCCCGGCCGTCGGCATCGAAGTGAGTGAGCTTCTTGCCCATGGACAAACTCCTTGAAATCGTTATGCGCCTGCATCGCGCGACCTACTGAGCCGAGCTTGCTAATCGAACAGGTACCCCAAGGACTCTTCGGCGCTACGCACTCCGATCAGCTCGATGCCAGTGGGGGAATCGAGGGTTTTCAGGTTGCCGGCCGGCAAAATACAGCGATCGAAACCGAGACGGGCCGCCTCCCTGACCCGCAGTTCCGGACGAGAGACGGCCCGCACTTCACCAGCCAGGCCGATCTCACCAAACAACACTGTACGCTTTGGGACCGCCCGGTTCAGATGACTTGAGGCCAGCGCCGCCAGCACACCGAGATCGACCGCCGGCTCGTTGAGGCGCACACCACCAGCGACATTGACAAAGATATCCTGGTTGAGCAGCGCGTAGCCAACTTTTTTCTCAAGGACCGCCACCAGCAAGGAGACCCGGTTCGAATCGATCCCCATGGCGGTGCGCCGCGGGTTGCCGAAAGCCGTCCCCGAAACCAGAGCCTGCAGCTCCACCAGGATCGGCCGCGTCCCCTCCATGGCCGGAACAACGATGCTGCCTGCCGCCTCTTCGGGACGCTCAGCGAGAAACAGCTCGGAGGGGTTGGGAACTTCACTCAGCCCGACATCCTTCATCTCGAACACGCCGATCTCGTTGGTCGAGCCGAAACGGTTCTTGACCGCCCGCAATATCCGATAGGGA
>PKTY01000058.1 GCA_002869725.1 Desulfuromonas sp.
CCAGGCGAACAACAGGCAGGCCAGGGGGATAAACAGGGCCGGAAGTCCCAGAAGCTGATAGAGCAGGTCGGCCACGTAGGCGCCGACGCGACCGCAAAAGTTGCTGATAGCCTGCGGGGCGAGGTTGTTGTTGAACGACGGGTCGCCGTTATTGAAGGAAAGCAGGCTGAGCAGAAGGAACAGTCCAAGTGCCAGCCAGAGCAGGCCGGTGATCTCCTTCTGGAGGTGTTCGCGCAAAAACGGTTTGCTGGGAGTTTCAGTCATGCGGATTCCGGTTCAGTCAGATGTCCTATATTAGCCAACAAGGGCCATCTCGGTCAAAGGTTGTCTGCTGGTTTCGTTGTACACCTATGGGGAGATTCCTCGTCCCCTTGGGACATCATTGGCTGACGAACAGCAGGCCGCCAACCAGGCCGACCCCCCAGCAGTAAAGGGCGAACCAATGCAAACGCTGTTTGCGGACCACGGCGAGCAGCAGGTGAATGCAGGCCAGACCGGTTACCATAGCGGCCAGGGCTCCCGCCAGGTAAGCCAGGTTCGAACCCTGGGGAATTCCGCCGATATCCCTTAAAGAGAGCAGGGCTGCGCCGCTGACCGCTGGTAGTGCCAGCAGGAACGAAAAGCGGGCTGCAGTTTCGCCATCGACGCCACGCAAAAGCAGGGTGGCAATTGTTGCCCCGGAGCGGGAGATCCCGGGGATGATCGCTGCACCCTGGGCTGTGCCAACGATCAGCGCGTCAAGTAGATTCAGGCGCCGACGTGCCAGGCCTTTGGGCCGCAGACGCTGGGCCAGCCAGAGCAGGCTGCCAGTGACCAGCAGCATCAGGCAGACGAGATCGGGTCGGTCAAAAAGTGTTTCGAAAAAATCTTTAAAGGACAGGCCGATGGCTGCGGTTGGAATTGAACCAGCAACCAGCAGGCCGAGCAGGCTTCTCTGTCGATCGGCTTCTGCGCCGGACTGCCAGAGAGAGCCAATCAAACCGGCCAGATCACGCCAAAAATAGATGACCACAGCGACCATGGTGCCGACATGCAACAGGACATCGAACAACACTCCTGGTTGTTGAAAGTCGGCGAGAAACTGCTGGGCCAGTACCATGTGCCCACTGGACGAAACGGGGAGAAACTCGGTGGCTCCCTGCAGAATGCCGAGCAGGATGGCGTCAATCACGGACATCGTTGGCTAAAGCTCCATGATCACCGGCAGGATCAGCGGCCGGCGGTCGATGCGTCGATTGAATAGTCGGCGTAAGGTCTTGCGGACTTCGACGCGAAGCTCCTCCCAGTCGGAGACCGCCGCCATGCTGTGTTCGTCAAGCATGGCGGTGATCAATTGGCGGGCATCGTCGAGCAGTGTACCGCCCTCCTCTTCAGGAACAAACCCGCGGGTGACGATCTCCGGTCCGGCCAGGATTGTACCGTTACTCTGGTTAAGAGCCAGAAAGACGATCACCAGGCCGTGATTGGCCAGGTGGCGCCGGTCGCGCAGTTCCATCTCTCCGACATCGCCCACCCCTTTGCCGTCGATGAACACCCGACCGTTTTCGACCCGTGGCTCGAGGTGATGGCCGTTGGCCGACAGGACCAGGGGACGGCCATTTTCGAGGACGATGGCACGTTCTGTAGCACACCCCATGTCCCGGGCCAGTTGAGCATGTTTGGCGAGATGTCGGTACTCACCGTGCACCGGTACGAAGTAGCGTGGTCTGACCAGACTGTGGACCAGCTTCAAGTCCTCGCAACTGGCGTGACCCGAGACGTGCACCTCACTGGTCGTTTCGTAATGAACCTGGGCACCGCGCCGATAGAGGTGGTTGATCAGATGAGTGATCGCCCGTTCATTGCCGGGAATAAACTTGGAGGAGAGAATCACGGTGTCTCCCGGCTCGATGCTTATCTGCCGGTGATCGTCCATGGCGATACGCGACAGGGAGCTGAGCGGCTCTCCCTGACTACCGGTGGTCAGAATCAGTAGCTGAGACCTTGGAATGTCGCGCATCTGGCGCAGGTCGACCAGAGCCGTTTCCGGGATGTTCAGATAGCCGAGCTGGCGGGCGATGGTGATGTTGGCCAGCATGCTGCGTCCGCTGATCAGAATCTTGCGCTGGTTGGCGACGGCGGCATCGACCACCTGCTGAATACGGTGGATGTTCGAGGAGAAGGTGGCCACCAGCACCTTGCCGTGACAATCAGGGAGGATCTTGGTCAATGCCTCACCGACAGTCCGTTCGGAGAGGGTTCTTCCCTGGCACTCGATGTTGGTCGAATCCGCGAGTAAAAGGAGAACCCCCTGCTCGCCGTAAGCGGCCAGGCGTCCCAGGTCGGTCGGTTGGCCGTCCACCGGGGTCGGGTCGAGCTTGAAGTCGCCAGTGTGCACGATCAGCCCGGCCGGGGAATGGATCGCCAGACCGCAGCCGTCGACAATCGAGTGGGCCGCCCGAAAAAATTCAACCTCGAAAGGGCCGATGACAACACGATCGCGGCAAGCCACCCGATGGCAAAGGGCTTTGGTCGTCAGCTCATGCTCGTCGAGCTTGTTGCGCAACAGGCCGAGAGTCAGGGCCGTTCCGTAGATCGGCGGAAACCCGAGGGATTCGAGCAGAAACGGAATAGCGCCGATATGATCTTCGTGGCCATGGGTCAGAACCAGACCGCAGATGTCGGCGCTGCGCCCGTCCAGGGCCGAGATGTCAGGGATCACCAGATCGATGCCGAGCATGTACGATTCCGGAAACATCAGCCCGCAGTCGACAATCAGCAACTGACCGCGTGCTTCAATAACCAGCATGTTCAGGCCAATCTCTCCCAGCCCTCCCAGAGGAAGGATGCGTACCGCGTCGGGGTGGAGAGGAGGAGGTGAGGTCTGTATTATGGGTTCTTTCAGTGGATTGAAAGTCATTGGCAAATCAACAGGTTGACAGTGCAACGGCGAGCACAGTCTAGGCGAGTGACGGGTTGGAGTCAAACGCTTTCCCTGCGACCAACATGACCTCGGGAGGGGCCTACGAACCCGGGCAGACGGGTGGGTGAGTGCAAATCAGGAGGGCAGAGCTCCTGTCACAAGAGAACGCTAACGGTTTTCGCAGAAGATGCGGACGTCACGACTGAACTGTTCGAGGCTGTCGTGGGTCATCCTGACCGGAATGTGGCAGCCGTTGCAGGCAGACCTGCGACCCGGGGCCAGGTCGTTGATGTTGACTGGAGTGGGGGAGTTGCATTCCGGGCAAACCAGCTGAATGGTTAGTTCCATGAGGTGTCTCCAAAGCAGGGAGATTGGGGTTGCCTAATCAGAGGTTTGCAATCTTGCCAGAGCTTTTCGCGGTTCGCAAGGAAAAATTTCAAGATGAAGCAGGGGAACAAACAGCGGCTGTGGCCGGTCAGAGTGAGCCTTGCAGCCGCAAGGCTTCGGCCAGGTTGGCGACGACCAGTTTGCCTACTTCGTGCACGTTGCTGCCGCAGGCAAGAATCCCGTCCTGGTGACCGCCCATGACGATCAGCAACGGCAGATTGGCTGCGGGATCCCTTGCCAGGCGGTCGATTTCACGTGCCATAGCGACGGTGCCGTAAGCTGCAGACTCAGCGGTGCAGGGGAGTTGGAGTCGGTGGCGGCAAGCGAAGATGTCCGGACTGTGCAGATGCATCACCCAGTCGATTGCCCCATGAGCCTGGTAGAGTACGGCATGGGAAAGAGCTTCCGAAGAAGGTTTGTTTACCCCTTCGGCCACCACCCGGTTCTGTTCTGAATCGCAGGCCACCACACGAACATAATCGGACGCCTGCAATCTCTTGAGGTTGCCGGTCTGGGTGGCGCTGATCAGGAAGGCGTGGTCGCTGCGATCTGGACTCCTGCGGCTGAGATTGCCGAAGCCGAATCCGTCATAGCGGGCCGGGTCCTGGCCGAGAAGTCCCAGTCGGCGGAATATCTCGCGCCAGGCGTCGAGTTCGGTCAGCCAGTGCCGGGGAGGTGGTGGGCCTGGGCTGAACGCGAGTTCAAACTTGATGACACCTTCGGTCGGGGTCATGGTGCGCCGGTCGCTCGATCACTCTTCAAAATCGACAGCAACCACGCTGCTGGCGATCTGTTTGACCAGGGTGACGACCTTCTGGTGCTCAGGGTGCACCTGGTAGCGTTGCATGGCGTCGAGGTCGGCAAAACCTGAGATCAAACCGAGGTCGTAGGAGCGCTCGGAGCGGATGAGGTCGCGGCCAAAGCGAAACTCCTGAATCTCTGCAATTTGGGCTGGGAGAGCACCCAGCCCTTCGGTCAACCGATCAACCTGATCCTGGGTGGTTTCGGGCTTGAATTTGAACAGAACGATATGGGTGAGCATTTTGAATCTCCTGGCAGGTTGGACGGGGGAGTCCGTCTTAAAGTTTACGGTTGAAGTTGGGAGAACAAAACCAAACGGGCCGACTGCCATGCTGCGGTAGCTGTCTTCTGAAGCTCTTCAGACCGCTGACCTTAAAGAGTATTTTCGGCATCGGTGGTGCAAGCTGTCAAGTGCAGACTTTTTCAGAGACTGACCAGGGTGATGGATGAAGTCATGGCAGAGAAGAGCGACTTGTGCTAGCATAAACTTCAAGATTGCAGTGATATCGGTGTAGAGTACAGTCTAAACTTTGGGTGTGACAAGTCTTTATGGGAAACCCGGGAACCCGCCATAGCAGTGGCGTCGAGGTGCAAAGTGAGCAGGGTGCGGCACGGCCACCGATGTTCAAAGTTATCATGCATAACGACGACTACACCTCCATGGAGTTCGTGGTAGAAATGCTGATGCAGGTTTTTCATAAGTCGCCTACCGAGGCCAACCAGATCATGTTGCATATTCATTTCAAGGGAAATGGCCTGTGTGGGGTCTTCCCTTTCGAGGTCGCCGAGACCAAAATTGCCAAGGTTCACGCTACGGCCCGGGCGCAGGGCTATCCGCTGCGTTGTTCTTTGGCCAAGGCCTGACCCTTTTCAGCCATCCAGTTGTTTAGCGGAGTCGATTCGTGTTCAATCAGGACGTTCAGATCACCTTTTCCCTCGCGGTCAGAGAGGCACAACGACGGCACCACGAGTACCTGACCACTGAGCACGTCCTTTATGCCATGCTCTTTGAGGATCAAGGGCAGGAGATTCTTCGTTCGTGCGGAGGTGATCCAGAGCTTCTCAAGGGTTTGCTCGAGCAGTTTTTTGATCAGCACATGGAGCCACTGCTCGACCCGGCCGATGATATGGTTCCTGAGCAGACCATGACCCTGCAGCGCATCCTGCAAAGGACGGTGTCTCACATGCAGTCGGCCGGCAAGGAGGAGATCGGGCTCGGAGATGTCCTAGCCGCGATTCTCGAGCAGGACAACTGTTATGCCAGCCAGCTGCTCCAGGGGGAAGGGGTGACCCGGCTCGATGTGCTCAACTTCATTACCCACGGCATTGCCAAAATTCCTCAGAATGAGGTTCGGGCAGAGCCGGATTCACAGCCGGATAAGTCGACCAAGCAGGGGAGCGCCAAACCGGAGAAGAAGGTTGATCCCCTCGAAGCCTTTACCGTCAACCTGCTGCAACGGGCTGCTGAGGGGAAGATCGATCCTTTAGTCGGCCGCTTTGCAGAACTTGAGCGTACCATTCAGGTGTTGTGTCGCCGGCGCAAGAACAATCCGGTGCTGGTTGGCGAGCCGGGGGTCGGCAAGACCGCCATCGCCGAAGGACTGGCGCTGAGGATTCTTGATGAGGAGGTGCCGGTGTTGCTGCGCGATGCCGAACTCTTCTCCCTCGATATGGGTGCCCTGTTGGCCGGGACCAAATACCGTGGTGATTTTGAGGAACGCCTCAAGGGGGTGGTCAAGGCTCTGGGAAAGAGACCCGGGGCGATTTTGGTCATCGACGAGATTCATACCATTGTCGGTGCCGGTGCCACCAGCGGCGGTTCTTTGGATGCAGCCAATATCCTCAAGCCGGTGCTCGGTAGCGGTGAGCTGCGCTGTATCGGTTCGACCACCTTCGAAGAGTACAAAAATCTCTTTGAAAAAGACCGGGCTTTGTCGCGACGCTTTCAGAAGATCGATGTCGTCGAGCCTTCCGTCGAGGAGACCATCGCCATTCTTAAAGGGCTCAAGGAGCATTACGAGTCACACCACGGGGTACGCTACACCGATGCCGCCATCGATGCCGCCGCCAGCCTTGCCGCTCGCCACATCAACTATCGTCACCTGCCCGACAAGGCGATCGATGTGCTCGATGAGGCCGGGTCGCGCCTGCAGATCTATCCTCGCCGCCGGGCGACCATCGGTGTGCGCGATATCGAAGCGGTGGTCGCCGGCATTGCCAGGGTTCCAGCCCGCAAACTCGGCCAGTCCGACCGGCGCAAACTCAAAGGTCTGGATACAGCCCTCAAGCGGGTAGTCTTCGGTCAGGATGCCGCTATCGATCAGCTCTGCCAGGCGATACGCCGGGCGCGGGCCGGTCTGGGACAGCCGGAGAAACCGACCGGGTCCTTCCTGTTCACCGGACCGACCGGGGTTGGCAAGACCGAGGTGGCCCGTCAGTTGGCTGCGCAGCTAGGGGTCGAGTTTTTGCGTTTCGACATGAGCGAGTACATGGAGAAGCATTCGGTCGCCCGTCTGATCGGATCGCCCCCCGGTTATGTGGGGTTCGACCAGGGGGGGCTGCTGACCGATGCGGTGGTCAAGACCCCCCACGCCGTGCTGCTGCTCGATGAGATCGAGAAAGCTCATCCCGATATCTTCAATATCCTGCTGCAGGTCATGGACCACGGCAGCCTGACCGACAACAACGGCCGCAAGGCCGATTTCCGCAACCTGGTGCTGATTATGACCAGCAACGTCGGGGCCCGCGAGATGAGCAGCGCGACCATCGGTTTTGGCGAAAGGCGTCCCGGGGGTGCCGGCCAGGCTGTGGAAAAGACTTTCTCTCCGGAGTTTCGCAACCGGCTCGACGCGACAGTCTCCTTTGCCCCCCTCGACCAGCGGGTCATGCTGCAGGTGGTCGATAAATTCATTCACCAGCTTAAAGGGTCGCTGGCTGAACGCAAGGTCAGTCTGCATCTTACCGAGGCTGCTCGCCGTGAGCTGGCCCGCCGCGGATACGACCCGCTGTTTGGGGCCCGCCCCCTGGGTCGCCTGATTGAGCAGGAGATTGCCAACCCCTTGGCCGATGAGATTCTTTTCGGTCGCCTGTCCCAGGGGGGTGAGGTACGGGTCGGTTGTCGCAGCGGCTCCCTGGAATTTTCCTACCCTTGAGCTGCCGGCTGCGCCCTCCCGTCTCATGGTCTGCTCGCCGTTAGTATGCCTGTCTTTCGCCTGAGCGAAACCGATACCACTTTTCCCGATCCGGTTTGGGCCGACCCTTCCGGACTTCTGGCCGTCGGTGGCGACCTTTCTGTAGTGCGCCTGCTCGAGGCTTATCGTCTCGGAATTTTCCCCTGGTATGGCGAGGGAGAGCCGATTCTCTGGTGGTCGCCCAACCCGCGCTGCGTGTTGTTCCCCGATGAAATTCATATCTCCCGACGGCTGCGTCGGACTCTTGCCCAGAAGCGGTTTCAGATCACCTGCAATCGGGCGTTTTACCAGGTGGTGAGCGACTGCGCCGCAGTGCGCACCGAGGCCGGTGAGCCAACCTGGCTCATTTCCGGGATGCGAACGGCCTATGGAGAGCTGCATCGCCAGGGGTATGCCCATTCAGTAGAGGCCTGGCAGGGGGAAAGGCTGGCAGGGGGACTCTACGGTCTGGCGCTCGGACGGTTCTTTTTTGGCGAATCGATGTTTCACCGGGTCGCCGATGCGTCCAAGGTGGTGCTGGTCGCTGTCGTCGACTACCTGCGCCGCGCCGGTTTTGAACTGTTCGATTGTCAGGTGACCAACCCTCACCTGTTGAGGATGGGGGCGAGGGAGATTCCGCGCAGCAGCTTCCTGTCGATGCTGCGCCATCATGCCGAGGCGGACCCGCAGCCATTTGCCAGCCACCGTCTGACGGATCGGCTGGATTTTACTAACGAGAAGCAAATTCTCAACAAAATGGAAAAGCTCCAACCCTGAAGGGTTGAAGCTTTCCGTGTTGGACATAATGTCAGTTGTCAGTTTTGCTACTTCCGTAATGATTTGATCACAGAAGAAAAGTCCTCTTCGCCGTAGCCCTTGTCGACGGCCTGTGCGTAAACTTTGCAGACGGCTTCTGCTGCAGGGAGTTCTAACTTCTCCTCATCTGCAATCTTGTGCGCGAGCAATAGCCCTTCGTAGACATATTTGAGGGCAAGGTTGCGAGAAAAATCTCCTCGGGCGATGCGACGTGCTTTGGAGTTCATCAAGGGAGAGGTGATCCCGCCGCTCTCGAGGACCTCAAGGATTTTGTCAGCGCTGAAGCCAAATTTTTCACCAAATAAAAGACCCTCAGCAAGCCCCTCCATAATGTGCCCCTGCATCAAATTAACGACAAATTTCATGCGGGTTGCATCGCCAATTTCACCAACGTGAATCGTGTTCAGCCCGAACAGCGAAAAGACCTCTCGGCAACGACTTATCAGTGCTAGGTCACCACCCGCCAGGATGGTCAGCAGACCGTTGACCGCATGTTCCTTGGTTCCCCAGACCGGGGCGTCAAGGAAGTCGACCCCACGTTGCTTGGCTTGTTTGGCCATCTCCATGGTCGAATCCAGGGAGTGTGTCCCCATATCCGCCAGGATGGATCCAGGTTTAATCCCTTGGACAAAGCCCTCTCCTGAAGTGAGGGCAGATTTGATCTCCTCCGCTTCGGGCAGGACCGCAATCACCAGGTCCTTATCTTTCACCGCGGAAAGCGCATCAGGAGCTCTTTGTGCCCCGGCGGCAACGAGATCGGCAATACTCTCCTCATCGTTGTCATAAACACTCAGGGTGTATTTCCCCTTCAGCAGGTTGAGTGCCATATACTTCCCAACAGTCCCTAAACCAATAAAACCGATAGATCTAATCATGACAACTCCATAGGCTGAATTATTTGTATGTATCTATGTCTGATGAGAATGCCCAACTTGACCCTCAATGCCGGATGAAAATACATTTAAAACATAGAGTCAGGCAAGAAAAAATTGAAAATCGTTAATGTTCTGGCGGGAAACCTCTACAGCCTTTGCAGGATTGACAAAGTCTTAATCAGAAAGGGATCTTTTGCTCATGAATAAATTCGATGAAATGTAACGGTACAAAAGAGCACGCTCTCTAGTAAAACGCTCATTACATGTCGTGGCAGGCTTCGCAATCTTCGGCAACGCCAAAGGCGCTGCTGCCGTCGTGGCAGGC
>PKTY01000068.1 GCA_002869725.1 Desulfuromonas sp.
CTCACCCGGAGAAATATGAAGAGGATAAATCCGTCAACTTCGTCGACCTCGACACCCTGTTCCGGCAGGGCGATGTCATCAGCCTGCACTGCCCGCTGACCGACGACACCAAAGAGATGGTCAACGAGGAGCGGATCGGGTTGATGAAGAAGTCGGCAATCCTGATCAATACCGGCCGCGGAGCGCTGATCGACGAATACGCCCTCTCCGATGCGCTCGATGCCAAGGAGATCGCTGGTGCCGGCATCGACGTCCTCTCCGAGGAACCGCCGCGTACCCACCACCCGTTGATAGGGGCGCGCAACTGTTTCGTTACCCCGCACATCGCCTGGGCGACCCGCGAGGCAAGGCAGCGGCTGCTGGCGGTTGCCGCTGGGAATGTTGAGGCGTTTATTGAAGGGAAGCCGGTGAATGTGGTGAGCTAGTTAAATTTGAACAAAGTCGAAATGAAAGAGGCGGTGCATCGATTTATGCACCGCCTCTTATTGTTGTGATCAGAAAATAAATTATTGTCCCAGATTCTTGACCTCGATGAGGTAGGCATTTGATTTTTCAGCGTCTGGGGCCAAATACGATCCGCTGTCTTCGATTCTGATCAGGTATGAGGGAGCGTTGGTTGCTTCAATTACGGCAGAAAGCGTCGGGAGCGGGTCGTTGATCCCCTCGCTTGCTATGTCACCGTCGGTATCAGTTTTGTATCCAGAGGTTGTAATCAGGGTTTCGTTGTTGTCATAAACTGTCAAGTTTGGCTCGAGTTGTGACCCCCATCCGGCATTATCGTTAGCCTTGAAGTTGACGTCGTCCGCGGCGTAAATATGAATGATCACGGTGTNGATCACGGTGTCGCCATTAGATATATTCAAAGCGGACAGGTCGCTGGCGCTGATGGTAAAGTAGTCGACGTCGCCGGCTCCGTTTATGTAGCCGGAGCCGGTGGCAAGCTTGTTCGTCGAGTCCAGTTTCAAGCTGCTCGCAGTGTCGGTTGTCAGGTCGTCATTCGGCTCTGATTCGAACGACGATGATTTGATTTTTTGCAGGTAGAAGGAGTAGTCCTTGGGCGTAGCCCCCGAAGATGTATCATTAATGACTTTTATCCTGTAAGAATCCGGCTTTGCACTACTCTGGAAAAGGATACTGCGGGTTGACATGTCGCTGTTGACACTTATGACACTGCGTCCCTTGGCTGGTCCGTCAAACGGGATCAGGTCGTCCAATTTTGATGGGTTGCTGTCCGGAGCGTGCAGCTCGATTGCTATGGTACCGTCGGAGTCGTCAGCAAGGCTGTTGTTGTCAGGTTCGAATCCGTCGAACTGTCTGATCAGGACCATGTCTCCAGGATCGGCATTGAAGGTGTACCAGTCCTCTTCGGTTCCGGAGTTAAGTGCTCCTTCGATTAGTTGATCGTAAGCGATTGGGTCGGGGTTATTGACACTGTTCCCAATCGTTTCCGGAATGATTGCTGAATTCAGGATTTTCTCTTCAGTGTATTTAAGGAAATAATAGGCATCAGTTGTCGGGTTTGATGCCCCCGTTGTTTCCGTGACCTGGATCTTGTAGGTGTCGTTTGCAGTATCTGTATTGGTTATTTTTCGACAGACTTTCGGGTCGGTAAAATAGAAGTCATCAACAAAATTGACTTTGGTGTCGGTTGTATCATAGAGGGTTAATTCTAGGTCAGGGTAACTCTGCCCAGTTTGCGGGGTCAGGATCCCGAGACGCTGCGAAATGATTTCGAAACAGGAGATTACTGCCGGGGTTGTCGTATCGGCGGCAATGTCGATCGCATAGGTGTCTGGGTCGTCGTCCTCAAACAGGCCGAATATAATCTCGTCGGTTCCTGGGCCGTCTCTGAGGATCGATTCTGCAGAAGCCAGAATATTGTTTGTCCCTAAACCACGTGGTTCAGTTTCTTCCTGGGCACTGCCAAATTGAGCAAGAATCGACTTGTTTTCATTGTTGACCCGAATTTTATAAGGCGCCCCAGAATTTGTAGTTTTTTTACTGACCTCAATCGAGTAGTCCCCGGCATCGGTCAGATAGTAAAGCGGTATCTCGGTGTCCCTGTAACCAAAGTACCAGTATGAAGTCAAGTCACCGGCCGAATCAGTAATGTTGTGAGCCAAGATTGTAGAGCCATTACTGTTAAGTAGTTTGACAATCGGAGCATTCAGTGGGGTGTTCCAGGAAGTTTGGTCCAGACGTGCACCGTAGAGCTCAACGGAAATGAATGTGTTGGCTGCAGCCGAAAAGGACCAGGTTTCACTGTTTTTCGATGACAAGTCACCGTCATAGAACTGACCAAGATTGATGGTTTCCGGGGGGGAGGAAGAATCGTCGTTTCCGCCACCACCTCCCCCGCAGGCGGAAGCCAGGGTGAGAAGAAGCAGGACGGACAAGAGTTTTGCAATTCGGTTGGTCAACATTATTGAAGGTCTCCAAAAAGAGGTATCCTGTTTATGTTTTAACCATTATTTATACACGAAAAAGGCTGAATCTGTCCATAAAGA
>PKTY01000170.1 GCA_002869725.1 Desulfuromonas sp.
AGATCGACATACCCCTTGATCACTGCGTAGGCTTGAGCGATCAACTCGGTGAGGGCGATGTCATCAAATAGCCCTTCAGGCGAAACAAACGGGCAGTCGGCCCGGATGTCAGCCTCGATGGAACCATTCTTGCCGTCGATTGCAACCAGACGATCGACCAGACGCATCGGCAGACGATGCGGAATCAATTGTTCAGCGTCGAGAGGCAGAGTCAGGTCGATCATTTGTCCCAGTAAACCGACAGGTCATCGAAGAGCTGGCTCGAAAACAGGCGCTTGCGCAAGGCCACCAGATCGTCATGAAAGATCGACTGGTTATTGTATTGCCGGAACTCCTGGTTCAAAATGCGGTAGATCCTGGCGGTGCCTTCACCAAGTCCCTGCGAGTTACGGAAAGAGAGTGCCTGCAGATCCGCCAGAACTTCGAGGGTCAGGACATGCTTGGCGTTACTGACCGACTTGAACGCCTTGCGCGCAGCCACCGTCCCCATGCTGACGATGTCCTGGTTCGAGGCGTTACAGCTGATGGTGTTGGTGCTGACCGGGTTGGCGAGTTGCCGGTTTTCAGCAGTAGTCGAGGTAGCCAGATACTGAGCCCCCATGAACCCCATGGTCAGACCGAGCGTGCCGGGGATCAGGAATTCCGGCAACCCCTCGTTGAGGCTCTTGTCGAGATACTTGTTGGTACGTCGCTCCGAAATATTGCAGAGCGTTGAGATCGCCATGCAGAGCATGTCCATGACAAAACCGATACTTTGGCCATGAAAATTTCCGCCGTGAATGACCTTCTTCTTCTCAGGGATAATGATCGGGTTGTCGTTGGAGGAGTTGGCCTCGACCTCAACAACCCGGGTGGCCTGCTCGATCGCCTCGGCGACCGGAGCCAGGACCTGTGGCGTACAGCGCACCGAATAGACATCCTGGACGTTGATGCTGGTCTCATAGACCGGCCCCTCCGCTCTCTGGTTGCGGATCTTTTCATGCATCTCCGAACGCAGGGTAATATTTTTTGAACCCGCGTAGAGCTTGCGGATGGTTTCGGCAATCAGCACCTGACCCGTGTGAGGTTTAACCCAGTGAAGGTCCTCGTCGAAGGCATCGTCGATGCCGCCGAAAATCTCGATAGCAAAAGCTCCGGTTACACAGCTCAGATTGAGCAGCTTTTTGGCACCGAACAGCGCAAAAGCGGCCAGCGCGGTCATGGCGCTGGTACCGTTCATAAGGGCGATTCCTTCTTTGAAACTCAGCCGCATCGGTTCGCGGCCGAGCTCTTTATAGGTCTTGCCGGCGTCAACCAGCTCGCCTCTATGGTAGAGTTGGCCTTCACCGATGATCGCCAAGGCAAGATGGGCAAGATGAATCAGGTCTCCCGAGGCCCCGACCGAACCACATTCCGGAATATAGGCGGCAATCCTTTCGTTGATCATCCACTGCATATGCTTGAGCAGTTCGATACGAACACCGCTGTAACCTTTGACCAGCGTATTGAGGCGGACCGCCATGACCGCGATGGCGATGTAGTCTTTGAGGGGGTCACCCAGGCCGGCTGCATGACTGCGGATCAGATTGACCTGCAATTCCTCGATCTGTTCATCATCGATGATCTTGTTGCACATCGGTCCGAAGGAGGTATTGACTCCGTAAATCACACGCTTGGCAGCAACTTCCTCCTCGAGAAAAGCCCGGCTGGCCCGACATCGCTCGAGGGCTGCAGGATCGAGGACCACAGCTTTGTCGCCGACGCCGATGCCGACAATTTCATCGACAGTCAGGTCGCTACCATTCAGAATCACAGCATTATCGAGTTTCATAGCGATCGGTTCTTCTCACCTTGGCAATGGCGATAATCAAAAAAGGTCTGTGGCTTGCGCCGCTCCGGATTGACAGTTCTTGTGAGGATCTCTTCGGGGGAGACCAGCATGACTTCCGGCCTGACCCTGACCTTGCCGGCAATCTCCGCCGCTACCCAATCCGCTGTCATTTCGGAACGGGTGCAACCGGCCACAACCCGGACACGGTCGCTCAGGTCAAAGTCCTGTTCGACCTCGATGTAGTACCCTTCGATGCCGGCCAGCTCTTGCAGAACATGACCGATAGCCGCCGGGAACAGGGTAACTCCCCGCACCTTGAGCATCTGCGCTCTACGACCGAGAATCGGCCCGAGACGCGGTGTCAACCGCCCACAAGCACAGGGCGTCGTGTGCAGGCTGGCAATATCACCGGTTCGATAACGCAATAGCGGCATTCCCTCGATCCCCAGTGGAGTCGCCACCACCTCCCCCGGCTCCCCATTCGGGACCGGACTCCCTGAGTCGTCGACAATCTCGACCACGACCAGTTCCGGCAGCAGATGCCCACCACAACCACTGACACAATCGGCAAAGGAAGTCGCCATCTCGGTACTGGCGTATGTCCCCAACACGCGAGCCCCCCAGCTCTCCTGCAGAGCAATACCAAGAGGCGCGAGACTCAGATCCTGACTGCGTACCGGTTCACCAATACAGATCAGCTTTTCGACACCGAGAGACGCTGGCTCGAGCCCCTGGCTGCTCATCTTACGGGCTAAAGCGAGCAAAAGGCTCGGCACACCGAGCAGGACATTCGGCCGATGGGTTCTGATCGCCTCCGCGACCAGGGCCGGTTGCCCCGAACCGAGTCGCAGCGAGGTTGCGCCGATCCGACGCAGACCAAGGAAGTAGGCGAGTCCGGCCATGAAGCCACGGTCGAGAGCGGCACCGATCAAAACCCTGTCGTCACAATCGATACCGGCGGTTGTCAGCGCGAGAGACTCATTGCAGGCCAGGCGCTGCAAGTCGTTTTCGGTCTGCCAGACCGTGACCGGTGCACCGGTCGTCCCCGAGGTCTGGCAGATATCGACCACATCTTCCAAGTCAACCGCCAGGAACTGACGATTGTGCGCAGCCAGATCATCCTTGCCGGTCAACGGAAGATGGCTGAGATCATTGACGCTGCGAACATCAGTCGCTTCAATCCCCAGCTTTCTGAAGAGCTCGCGGTACCAGGGAGAATTCTTCTGCATCCAGCCGAGATGATCTCTGAGCAGCGTCAGCTGCCGATGGTCACGACTCACCTGGTCGGCGAAACTGAGGGCATGATCGATTTTGTCCATCTAACAGCCCTGCCGATCCTCACGCAACTCTTCAAGGGCAACAGACATCCGCTCCTTGACCAGTTTGCGCAGCCGCATCGGGCCGTCCTCGCCGCTGAATGGAGCGGTATCGACCGGTTCAAGAGCACGAAGTTTGATGCGACAGGGGCGCAGCTGCTTGCGGCCGGGCGGCAACAACAGATCGGTGCCGTCAATGCAGAGCGGAACCAGGGGCACCCCGGCAGCGATGGCTGACTTGAATGCGCCGGAGTAAAAACGCTGTAACTGGCCGGTCCGGCTGCGACTCCCCTCGGGGAAGAACAGAACGGTGCCACCTCTGGCAAAGGTCCGCTGGCAACTTGCCAGGGTTTCCGGCCACGGACTGTCTTCAACGTTCATGTAGTGGGCCAGGCGCATAAATCTGGAGTACCAGAACATCCGAAACGGCCAGGCACGCACCGCAAAGATAATGTCATAAACCGGCAGCAGCGCCATGCAGTAGGTGTCAAAAAAGGAGAGGTGATTGACCACAAACAGACAGGGAACTCCCGGCTTGAGATGATGCATCCCCTCCCGGCTGAAGCGCACAAACGGACTCATCAGCAACAGCCAGCCTCTTCCGTAGAACCAGATATACCAGCGCATCAGCAGGTCGACCGGCCAGCGCATCACCAGCTTGCCGAGACTAAGGGCAAGAGGGAACAACAGGATGCCGAGCAGGGTCCAGAGCACCATCGCAGCGTAACACCAGAGGTTCATCACCACGATCGGCAGAGTCCAGTTTCCCTGATCAGCAACGCTCTTGCAGGTATCGGTCATGCCAGCCATATCAAGCCTGTTTCAGCGATGCTCCGCAACCTTCTGCAGGACAAAGCGGTGAATGTCGCCAAGGGTTCTGATCGCGCGAATCGACTCCTCCTCACGAATTTTGAATTGAAACGCCCCCTCGAGAACAATGACCATGTCAACGGTATCGAGGCTGTCAAGGCCGAGGTCGTCATAAATGTTGGCCTCGGGAACCATATCGGCGCGATCGAGTTCAAACTCTTCAGCCAGGCTCGAATCGATCAACTCAACGACTTCCTGTTCTGTCATTTGATCCATCTCCTGAGAACCACGGTGGAGTTGATGCCCCCCATGGCAAAATTGTTTTTAAGGATGATGTTGGTAGCAGATTTTCGGTTGTTCAGCAAGTGTTGAAGACCTCCACAGGCCACATCAACCGTCTCCAGGTTTCGGGTCGCCACCAGTTCACCTCTCTGCAGCATGCCGATACAGGCCGCCAGTTCGATGGACCCACTTGCTGCCATGGTGTGGCCGAGGTGCCCTTTCAGACTGCTCACCGCGACCCGGTCTCCGACCAGATCACGAATCGCCTCGGCTTCGGCGACATCACCCTGCAGGGTTCCGGTTGCGTGAGCGTTGACGTAATCGACCTCTTCGACCGCAATCCCAGCATCTGCAAGGGCGAGATTCATGCAATTGAGCATGGCCGCCGAATCGGGGTTGGCAATGCTCGAGGTGTCGGCAGTCGTTGCAAACCCGACGACCTCAGCGAGAATCGTCGCGCCGCGCTCTTCTGCGCAGCGCTTGCTTTCCAGCAGCAAGACGCCACTCCCCTCCCCACAGACAATACCATCCCGGTCTTTGTCGAAAGGCCGCGGCGAGGAGCCCGGGGAGTCGTTGTAATTGGTCGAAGCAGCATGCATGACATCGAAGGTCGCCGCCGTCAGCGGGTGAAATTCATCGGCCCCTCCGCACAGCATGGCATCCTGACGGCCAAAGGCAATCTGCTCATATGCGTAGCCAACGGCCTGACAACCGGTGGCGCAAGCGGCCGAAGGAGCCATGACCCGTCCGGTGATACCGAGAGACTGAGCGACATTGGCGGCACAGGAGTGGCCCATGATCTGAAAGAACAGTCCTGACTTCATGCGCTCCAGACTGTAGTCACGGAAATAGTCGGCAAAAAACTTTTCACTGGTCTCGGTGCTGCCTAAAGTCGATCCGATCACCACCCCAAGGCGGCCGGTCGCAAGCCCCGCTTCCGGCCATTCGGCCATGGCCAGCGCCTGCCGGCTGGCCAGATAGGCATAGATCGACATCAGCGACATCGATCGGCGGATCTTGCGAGGAACTTGCTGTGGATCCACCCCGGTAACCCGAGCGGCCAACCGCGAACGCAACCCCCCAACCCGCTCCAGGTCAGCGTACCTAGCAACTGCCGAGGTCCCTGCGAGCAGAGCCGACATCAGATCCTGGCAATTGAGGCCCAGGGGTGAGATGACTCCCATACCGGTGACAACAACGGGCACTAGAGACATTGTCTGATCTCTCTCCGCAATCTTTCGTGGCCAAGCATCGAGCCACAGGTCAGATAGGCTGCAATAACGGTTCCCAACAGACCAGGTGCAGCGACAGCCTGGCCGGACAGGAACAGACCGGGCAAACGGGTTACCGGATGAGGGTTGTACTGCCCAAGGAAGTGTCCGGTTCCATAGATCGCACCACCGGGTGCCCGCGTCCAGTCGCTCAAGGTCAATGGCGTCGCCAGGTCGAGCAGTTCCAGTTCACCAAGTTCGGGAACCTGTTTCATAAACAGTTCCAGCAGCCTTTGCCCCACCCACTCCTTGTGGAGGCGATAAGCAGTGCAACGCTTTGACCCGGAAGAAGACCACTCACCCACCTCATCATAACTGGCAGGAATAATGCCGATGACCCCCTGTTTTTTTCCTTCACCCTGGCTGGACGCTGCGAGGAAATAGGGTCGCTCGGCGAAAGGGGCGTCCTCAGCCACATGGATAACACCGGCGCGAGGCTGCACAAACAGGTTTGAAGCGCTCAGCATATCGACCATGCGGTCACTTCGGGCATAAACGACGTAAGCCGAACAGGTCTGTCGCAAGTTCGCCAGGCGTTTGCGATAAGCTGGACGCAGCTGGTCTGTGGCAACCAGGTTCGGCAGATAATGAGGGTTGATTGTCGACACAATCTCCCTGGCCGCAATCTCCTCTCCCCCGTGCAGGGTGACGCCAGCGACCTTGTTCGCCGCCGCTCTAATAGCTACGATTTCCGCTTGGCAACGGACTTCGGCCCCGACCTCTTCGAGTTGATTCAGCAATGCGTCGACTAAGGCCCTGCCTCCTCCGCGGATCGAGTGGGCCGAGTGATAATAGGAACCGGCCACCTGGAGGTTAAGCCGGACAGGTGCCGAATCGGCAGGGACGCCATAAAGCAGGCTGTGCATCGACAACAGGCCCTGCAGCTCAGGCCAGGGGGCAAATTCTCGCAAGCGCTCCTCCAGCGAGACCCCATGGGCCGACTGCAGAGCAAACCTTTCCAGGTCAAGATCGAGGTCGAGGTAAGGCAATCGACTCCAATTGCCGGCAATTTCGTCGATATACGGTTCAATCCTGCTTGTCGCCTCCGGAAAAAGCCTGGTCAACCTGTGCTTGATCTCCTCAAAACCGAGCGGTAGCGACAAGGTTCTGCCCGTTGCGACACAGCGCAGATGGTCGAAACCCTCCTTGGCCAGCGGGGTCAACTCCAGACGGTCCTCCAGGCCAAGATGCCTGAACAGTGATCGAAAAGCACCCCCTGGACCGAGCCCTCCCACATAATGAAAACCGCTGTCGAAGTAGATGCCACCCCTCGAAAACCCTCGAACCAAAGGAGCAGGCTGGGCTTGCCGTTCAAGAACCAGCACCTTGCGGCCGCTGCGGCTCAGGAGCAGGGCCACTGTCAAACCTGAAAGCCCGGCCCCGGCAATGATCGTATCGTAAGTCATTAACTCAGGGAAAATGCAGAACCAATGCTGCGTTGGTACCGCCGAAACCGGCCGAATTGCAGAGAACCTTACGTGGCGAATGAGGGATGGTTTCGCGAATGATATTCAACCCGGCGGTTGCCGGACAGGGTTTGCTGAAATTGGCGCTGGCTGCAGTAAACCCTTCTTGTGCCATGATCGTGGAGTAGACGACCTGGGCCGCACCTGCCATCCACAGTTCGTGCCCGGTCAACCCTTTCAAGGCGGAGATCGGCGGAGTCTTCTTGCCAAACAGGCTCAAAACATTTTTCGCTTCCGCAGCGTCGCCGGCCGGTGTCGATGTGGCATGGGCACAGTAATAGTCGATTTCGCCTGCCAGCAATCCGCTCTGGTCAAGAGCCATGCGCATTGCCCGTCCCATACCATCGTCACTCGGCACCGACAACTGGCCGCCATCCGAGGAAAAGCCGTAGCCAAGAACTTCCCCGAGAATTTCGGCACCACGCGCTTGGGCCTGATCATAGCGTTCCAGCACAAGCGTCGCCGCACCGCCACCGGGGACCAGACCATCGCGGTCGGCATCAAAAGGCCGACTGGCCACCTGAGGATCGTCAACCCGGGTTGAGAAAGCACCCAACCCATCGAAACTGCACATCGACTCCCAGTTGACCTCCTGAACTCCGCCACAGAGGATGCGGTCCTGACGACCAAGGCGGATCAGGTCGGCGGCCTGGCCGACAGCGTGCCCGCCGCTCGAACAGGCCGAACTGAGAGTCCAGCAGGCCCCGCGGGTTTTCAGAAGCGTGTTGAGGTTCATGGTCACGGTCGAGGTCATGGAACGAAAAATCTGACCGCTGCCAATAGACTTGGTTTCCCCCTTATCACGCAACGCGTCGACCTGTTCAATGGCAGCGACACAGCTGGAATCGCAACCGTAAATCAACCCGGTCTGTTCATTCTCCAGATCGGTCAAAGACAGCCCGGCCTGGGCCACCGCATCCACCGCCGTGGCATAAGCCCAGACCGCAAAATCGGGCATACTCTTGCGCTGTTTCCGGGAGAGCAGACTGGGGTCGAAGTCAGCAACCCGAGCGGTCAGGGGGCTGCGAAAACCGAGTTCGACCCGCTGTGGGTCGACGACAATCCCCGAATACCCCTGCCGTAAAGCAGCGGCGACTTCCCCCCGTGTATTACCGAGGCAGGAGACGATACCGAGACCTGTGATGGCGACCCGCTGCAAATTGAATCTCCCCCTCAGATGTGAACACCACCGTTGACGGCAAAAACCTGCCCGGTGATATAGCTGGCGCGCTCGGAACAAAGGAAGGCGACCAGTCCGGAGACCTCATCCGGTTCGCCGAAACGACCCAGAGGGATCAACGGCAGCAACTGTTCCTGTGGCAGGTTACTGGTCATCTCGGTGGTGATAAATCCTGGAGAAACCGCGTTGACCAGAATGTTACGGCGCGCCACTTCTGCGGCCAGCGAACGGGTTGCACCGATCAGTCCGGCCTTGGCCGCCGAGTAGTTGACCTGGCCGGAAACTCCCGACTCTCCGGAGGTCGAGACAATGTTGACGATACGTCCCTTGCGTTTTTTGAGCATGCGAGCCACCACCAGGCGTGTCACGTTGAAAAAACCGTTGAGATGAACCGCCAGCACCTGTTCCCAATCCGTCTGGCTCATCATGGCCATGATCCCGTCACGGGCAAACCCGGCATTGTTGATCAGGGCAAAGGGAACCGCCTGCTGCAACTTCGGTTCCAGAGCAGCGCTGACCGCCTCAGGGTCTGCCACATCGAACGGCAGCAGGCAGCACTCCCCGCCAGCTGCTTCAATCCGTGCGGCAAGCTCCATGGCAGACTGGTGATCACTTCGATAGTTCAACCAGATCGCGAACCCCTCTCCTGCCAATTCGCAGGCGATGGCTGCACCTATCCCCTTGCTGCCCCCGGTGACCAGGGCAATCTTTGAATCTGTTGTCAAAAGTTTCTTCCTTACAGAGCGAATTGACTATTTGCCGATATTGGCCACCTTGCCGCGCAACGCCACGTTGGCCATAATCCCGCCAACCAGGCAGGAATACTGATCGGCACTCTCGAAACGTTTATCCTTGGTGACTGAATACAGGTCGATCACGGTGTTACGCCCCTCTTTATCGGCTCTTTGCTGGAACGTGAGCAGTGCCGAAATAAAAGCGTTCTGACAGGCTTCTTCGGCGGACTTGCCAAACTTATTGGCGCGCTTGTTGGCTGTGAACTCACGGGTCTCGCCACTGGCAGACGGTCGTTTCTGACCTTTCATGTAA
>PKTY01000006.1 GCA_002869725.1 Desulfuromonas sp.
AGGCGGAGTCAGGGGAACATAATGTTCGTTATGTTCAGGCGAGCCGAGGGAACTTTTACGGAGCGAAGCGGAGTGAAAGCATGTCGCATAAGAGCGCCTTATGCGGTGAGCGCAGCGAACGAAACATGCCGAGCGATCCGACCTGACGTAGCTGGAGGCGGCTTCCTTCTTCAAAACCGCCACTAAGCGAACCACTGAAGTTTCAACCTGAGTCGTGGGCGAAGCAGCGGGTTAACATTGACCACTAAGGGTGCGTGAGGAGGAGGCGCAAGACATCATCTTCAAACATCACCAAACTTACGGGAGGAGTAGCTGGACTGCGGACCGATAATCACCAGGGGCGGTGATGGCCCCCACACCCCCAAGTGGCCCCCCTTGATGACATTAAAATTATCCTACGTGCACGACTTCAGTAAAAATCAGTCTGGGGCAAAAATGAATTTTCAACCACTGAGACCACGACTGGAGCCTGAAATGTGATTCGGGATTTCTTAGAAGTCAGGGTTTGTAGGAGACGTGAATCCAGAAGCTAAAAACCCTCAGATTGGAAATAGTAGGGCTTGTAAGTCGATACTGTTCTATTTATTTCAGGCACAGTGTTTTTACCCTGAGTTCGAGTCTTGCTCAGGAGTCCACACAAGATGTGGTCCGGTTTTCGGGCCACATCTTTTTTTGTGGCTACTGGTGTGCTTATGCACATTGCAATTTGAAATATACATAGTGTAGCATCCAAAAATATGAACCGTTTTGGTGACAAATTGAACGGCTTTGTTCTCCTACTTGTCTTTGTCTTTACGACATTAGGCAGTGTGCCCGGGTTTGCCTGGTGCATTGGCGAAGATGGTCATTTTGAAATCGAGTATGTTGCCACCAGCGACTGCGGCGACATCGCGACCAATTCGCCAGGTAATATTGTTGAGGAATCGTCTGTTCATTTTGACGTAGACCATTGCGGGCCATGCCTTGATTTTTATCTTCAATCTCACGAGACAATATCTGTCCGTCGGCTTCTTGAGACGACCACCAAACGCGCCGACATTTTGGCATTAAATACGAAGATCTCGTCAGTCACTTCTCAATCAGTCAAGCGGGGAGTCGAAAACCTTGCTTCGCAACCTTCAATTCGCATTTCACAAGTCATCCTTGAACATCGCAAGATTGTCCTGCTGATTTGATACCCTTCTGTTGAAACCAGCTTTGGTCTGATACCAATCGGTTTCTTAACCTCATTAATTCACAATTGAAAGTATCATTCCGAGAGTCAAAGCCCTCGAAGAATGTCTAACCACGTACTGCTAACAGGGGTTTCGTATGTGTAGTTTTACGCGTTATATGACATGCGCCGTCTTTGTTGCCTCGATTCTTGTGGCATCAGGGTCGGTTCACGCCGACACCACATCCCAGAAAGTAACTACTTCCATAGAAGCACTTTCGCTGAAAGATGTTCTTCTGCGCATTGACAAAAGCCCTACTCTCAAGGCTGTCGAGAAAGCAGTCGAAGCCGCAGAAGGGAATCTGGATCAGGCGGGGTTATGGCTGAATCCTGAGCTTTCCATTGAAGTAGAAAATTTCGGTGGCAAAGATGACCTGGAAGGCTTCAATGGCGCTGAAACGACTGTCTCTATTGCACAACTATTTGAGATTGGAGGGAAGCGCAGTGCGCGTAAAGCGATTGCATCCCAAGAGCATCGCCTTACTAAATGGGATAAACGTTCAACAGAGCAGGATCTACGTCTGGATGCAATGAAGGCATTTTACGCATCTCTTGCGTCTCAGATGCGTCTGGAGCAGGCGAAGCAACTTGCGAGTCTGGCTGAACAGGCATACCAGACCGTGGCTGATCGTGTTGAGGCAGGCAAAGTCTCTCCAGTTCAGCAACTGCGGGCCAGTGTAGAACTGAAATTCTCTCGCAGTGCTGTGGAGACGGCAGAACGACAAATAATTCAGGCCTACCAAGAGCTTTGTGCAAAGTGGGGAGACTCGAAACCAGATTTCGAAAAAGTGGTAGGAAACTTTGATGAACTGTTTGATCTACCGGACAGGACAACGCTGGAAGTGTCTTTTCTTGAAAATCCTGACGTCCAACGTTGGGAGGCCGAACTCTCAAGTAAAAACGCAAATCTGAAACTAGAGCGTGCCAATAGCATCCCGGATGTGACCCTGTCTTTCGGAGTACGTAAGTCTGAGGAAACAGGGGAGAGTGCCTATCTTGCGGGTCTGGAATTACCCTTGCCGCTTTTTGATCGCAATCAGGGTAGTCGCAAGTCTGCAAAAGCAGAAATCTCGCAGACCGTTTTCACACGCAATGCCACGCTTGCACTACTTTCTTCCGATTTACAGTCTGCCTTCCAGGAACTTCTGGCAACGCATTATCAGGCTCAGACCATTCAGGGCGACATCATGCCTGCCGCAGAGCAAGCCAATGAAGCGGCCCAGATCGGATATCGTGAGGGCAAGTTCGATTTTCTTGAAGCATTGGACGCCCAAAGAACGTTGTTTGACGTAAAGGCTCAATACATAGACGCCTTCAGCGCTTATCACGAGTCCAGGTTAAACGTAATGCGTCTTACTGGGCAAATAGACCAGAACGAATAAATTCAGATCAAATAATAAATGAGGACACTTATGAATATGAACAGAAAACGTTTTACTTTGATCGCATTGGGGGTAATTGTCACCTTTGCGATGGCTGGCGGTTTGTTGAGCGTAAAAAGTGTGTCCCCGGGGATGGCTTTCGCCCAAGAAAAGGAACATGGAGATCATATACAGGATCAACACAAGGATCAGGGGCACAATGAAGACATTGAAGAACTCTTCAACGATGAAGAAACCCAAGGACACGAGCATGAGGAACCAAGTCATGACGAGCATGCAGATCACAACGAACGTGCAGAGCATGACGAACACGACACGCACGACGAACAAGCAGAACATGACGAGCATGATGGGCACGATGATGAAGATGACGGGCACGAAGAGGGTGGACCGATTCGTTTGTCCAGTGACGAGTTAAGCGAATTTGGTATTGTGCTGGCCAAGGCTAATGCGGCTGAACTAGAGCAGTATGTCGACCTTCCCGGTGAAATCGTCTTGAACGCAGACCAAGTGGCCCATGTTGTGCCCCGCGTCTCTGGGATCATCCGCCAAGTCAACAAGAAGCAGGGCGACCAGGTACGCAAAGGCCAGGTCATGGCTGTGATTGAAAGCCGCGACTTGGCTGATTCCAAAGCGGAGTACCTAGCGGCTCGTGAGCGGTATGAACTTGCTCAACTGAACTTTGCCCGAGAAGAACGACTCTGGCAGAAGAAGATTACCTCCGAGCAGGAGTATCTCGATGCACGCCAGGCTCAGGTTGAAGCCCGCATAGCATTGCGCTCCGCCGAGCAGAAGTTGCATGCGCTCGGTTTCTCCGACGACTACCTGAAAGGCCTGCCGGAACAGCCGGATGTGACCTATACCCGCTATGAGATCAGGGTGCCCTTCAGTGGCGTAGTAATCCAGAAGCACATCACCCTGGGTGAAGTGCTTGAAGAAAATGCGGAAGCCTTTGTGATTGCCGATCTGAGCACGGTCTGGACTGATCTGCAGATCTACCAGAAAGATCTTGCTGCTATCCGGAAAGGACAAAATGTGACGATCCAGATCGGACACGGAGTGTCGGACGCACGGGGTGCCGTCGATTTTGTCGGTCCCCTGCTTGGAGAGGAAACCCGGACAGCGCTTGCCAGAGTCGTTTTGAAAAACCCGGATGGTCATTATCGTCCAGGCATGTTTGTTACCGCCCGAGTTGCCGTTGCGACCACTCAGGTTGATATTGCCGTGCCGAAATCCGCCCTGCAAACGGTGGATGGACGAACCGTTGTGTTCGTCAAGACGCCGGATGGTTTTGAACCGCGTCCGGTAGAGATCGGTCAACAAAACACCGTGAACGTAGAGGTGGTGTCGGGACTCAAGCCCGGAGACCTGTATGTGAGCAAAGGTGCCTTCACGCTGAAAGCCCAGCTCTCCAAGGGTTCATTTGGCGATGGTCATAACCATTAACAGGAGGGCATCATGGAAAAACTGATCCATTTTCTGCTTCGCAGCAAACTGCTAATAAGCGTCCTCGGCATCCTGGTTTTTATGGCCGGGTATGCCAGTTATCGCAGCCTGCCGGTTGATGCCTTTCCGGATGTTACGCCCGCGTTGGTTCAGGTGTTTACCGAAACCGAAGGTTTGGCGCCTGAAGAGGTCGAAAAGTACGTGACCTATCCGGTTGAGGTTGCCATGAACGGCCTACCGAACCTGAAAGAGATCCGCTCGATTTCGAACTTCGGCCTCTCTGTCATCAATATCTACTTTGAGGATGGCACCGATATCTATTTCGCCCGGCAGTTGGTTGGTGAGCGCTTGCAACTCGCTCGCGAGGCAATCCCTGAGGGCTTCGGCGATCCGGAAATGGGACCGATCACGACCGGCCTCGGACAAATCCTATTCTACTTCGTCGAAGATGAATCCGGCGAACGCAGTGCCGAGGATGTCCGGGAAATCCAGGACTGGCTGATCAAGTTCAACCTGCAAACGGTTCCTGGTGTCACGGAAGTTCTCTCCCTCGGCGGGGAGGTTAAGCAGTTCCAGGTGCAAGTGCGTCCGGCGGACCTGCTCCGCTACAACCTTGGTCTTGATGAGATTGTCGAAACGGTTCAGACCAATAACAGCAATGTCGGGGCGCAGTTCATCATCAAGAATGCCGAGGAGTATATTGTACGCTCGGTGGGACTTGCCGAGAAAATCAGTGATCTTGAGCGCGTCGTCGTCAAGGTCGCCGATGGTACACCGGTCTATCTTGAACAGGTTGCCGATATCGTCATCGGTGGCGAAGTCCGGCGCGGATTGGCGACCATGGATGGCAAGGGCGAAGTCGTTGCCGGGATGATTCTCAAGCTGATCGGCACCAATACCTCGAAAGTTATTGCGGATGTCAAAGAGAAGATGGCCGAGATCAGCAAGGTGCTGCCGCCGGGAATGCGCCTGGTTCCCTACTACGACCAGGCTACCCTGGTTGCCAAGTGCATCAAGACCGTCACAGACGCCCTTCTTTTAGGCATCGCCCTGGTCGCCCTGGTGCTGCTGGTATTCATGGGAGGTTTGAGGCCGAGCTTCGTCGTGGCCATATCCATCCCGTTCTCGATTTTCTTCGCCTTTATCCTGATGAGGATCTTTGGTATCTCGGCGAACCTGATGTCGCTCGGCGGGCTTGCGATTGCGATCGGCATGATGGTGGACGGCACCATTGTCATGGTTGAAAACGTTGATCGACTTTTGCGACAGGCCGAGCCACATGAATCACGCCGTGCGATCATTGCGCGGGCCTGTGCAGAAGTCGGACGCCCGATCATTTTTGCCA
Organism: Desulfuromonas sp.; assembly: GCA_002869725.1. Taxonomy (GTDB): domain Bacteria; phylum Desulfobacterota; class Desulfuromonadia; order Desulfuromonadales; family BM103; genus BM103. The sequence continues at coordinate 5,387 of PKTY01000006.1, forward strand.
TATCGATCATCATAATCGTGTTTCTGCCTTTGTTCACATTACAGGGAGTGGAGGGGAAAACTTTCCGACCGCTGGCCTACACGGTATCGCTGGCCATGCTCGGCTCACTGATCTTTGCGTTGTTTTTGGCGCCGGTCGCTTCACAACTGCTCATGCGCCGCCCAGCTTCCGTTAAGGCCGGAGAAGGCCCCAAAGAAGCGTGGATCGTGACATGGTTGCTCAATCTGTATCAGCCTGTCGTTACGTTTTTTGTCAAGAAGCGAATTGCAGCTATTGGCCTGGCAGCAGGGATGCTGATTGTCGGGCTTTTGATCCTGCCGTTTCTTGGCTCGGAATTCACCCCTCGACTGAACGAAGGTGATTTGCTGGTCAGGGCAACCATGGCCCCCTCGATCTCTCTTGATGAATCGAAGGAGACCATGCTTCGGTTCGAGCGCCGCATGATGGAGAATTTTCCTGAGGTGGAACGAATCGTCACTCGTGTAGGTCGAGGCGAGGTTGGTGCCCACGCCGACCCTGTCAACAGCGCCGAAGCGTTTGTCGCCTTGAAACCCCAGGACGAGTGGGTGACGGCCTCCGAACCGGACGAACTCTATGAGAAAATGAGTCATGCCTTCGAGTCGTTCCCGGGAGCTCAGTTCAATTTCACCCAGCCGATTGCGGCGGCGGTCGATGAACTGCTGACCGGAACCAAGGCGGAACTGGCTATCAAAATCTTCGGGTCGGACATGGAGGTTCTCAAGGAAAAGTCTGCCGAAATCGAAGCTGTAATCCGCAACATTCCCGGTGCGGCTGACGTCCAGAAAGATCAGGTTGCCGGTACTCCCCAGCTTCGGATCATGGTTGATCGTCAGGCTATCTCACGCTACGGCATCAACGTGGAAGATGTGCAGAATGTTATCAGTACCGCTGTCGGTGGCGAGGAGGCCGGGCAGATTTTCGAGGGAATTCGTCGTTTCGATATTTACGTACGCTTCGTCAAGGAAGCGCGTGACGATATCGATGCGATTCGCCACCTCCTGATCGCGGCTCCAGGTGGAGCGAAGATTCCCCTGGATGAACTGGCGAAGATCGAGGAAATAGTTGGTCCGCGCCAGATTACCCGTGAGAACAATCAACGCTTCATCACTGTTCAGTGTAACGTCCGTGGACGTGATATCGGCTCGTTTGTCGAGGATGGTCAGCAGGCAATAGCCGAGAATGTACAGATGCCTCCTGGTTATCTTGTGTCCTGGGGCGGGCAGTTCGAGTTGCAGCAGCAGGCCAACAAACGATTGGCGCTGGTGGTTCCGGTTACGCTGCTGATCGTCGTACTACTTCTTTTCTCCAACTTCAATTCCCTGAAGAACACCTTCCTGATTCTGCTTAACATTCCACTGGCGTTGGTCGGTGGCGTGGTCGGCCTTTGGCTGACCGGACAGAATCTGTCGGTACCGGCATCCGTCGGTTTCATCGCTCTGTTCGGGATCGCTCTGGAGAACGGCATGGTGCTGGTGACCTACCTCAATCAACTTCTGCGTGATGGCATTTCTATTGATGAGGCTTCAATTCAGGGTGCCTGTATGCGTTTGCGAGCCGTTTTGATGACGGCGGTGACCACGGCCCTGGGTCTCATACCAATACTGTTTTCAAGCGGTTCCGGCAGCGAGGTACAGCGCCCACTGGCGACAGTAGTCGTCGGCGGACTTGTCACGTCAACAATCCTGACATTGCTGGTCATTCCGGCCCTGTACCGCTGGTTCGCCATCAAAACTGAACAAGAAATGTAAAAAAGGAGGGAGTCAATGAAGCAGATTCAGGCCTATATCAAGAAGCACAAACTTAATGAGGTCATACGTTCGCTTCGCAAAGCTCAAATGGTCAGTGGTTTGAGTGTCATGGACCGGCATGGTTTCGGGCTTGGCTGGTCAGAAGCTGATGAGTCCGAGCAAGACATGTTGGCCGGGGTCAAGTTAGAAGTCTTCTGCCGTGACGAGGTCGTTGATGAGGTCGTTGCATTGATCGAAAAAGCTTCTCGTACCGGCCTAAAAGGTGATGGTAAGATTTATGTCAGCAACATCAAACAGGCTGTACGAATCAGCACTGGCGAGCGCGGTGAAGGTGTTGTCTAAAAATGAAAGGAAAAAATCATGGTACTCTGGAGTATCATAGCCTCGGACATTCTGAGACGTACCTAAACCAGGTAAGGATGTTTTCCCTTGGAGGTGACAATCATCGGCAGTGATGGCCAGAGGCGATCTTGAAATTTATGAGATCTATAATTTATACAGCCAGTTGGGCAATTTCTCTCGGGGTTGCTCTATTACTAACGAAACCCTTGCTGGCACAGGCCACTCCGACCATAAGCTGTCATTGCTTCACTGACCTATCCTATGATGCCAGTAATCCTGGGGCGGCCGATCCATATTTTCTGGCAGCAACGCAAAATACCTTTATGGCAGCCGTCTTCAATGTTGACAAAAAGTCGATCGTAATGATGAAACAGCGGGGAACTTCCGCCGATGACCTTTGGGTTGTCAACTGGGTTGCCATCAAAGGTGCTGTTGATCCTGAAACCTTGCTTGAGGCGAGAGCGAAAAGTCACTCTTGGCAAAACATCCAGACGCCGCTATCACCTTTGCAAGAGAAGTACGGTCCACGTTTCACTCAGGCTTTAGCGGCAAACTTCCCCACGGATCAACTTGCGGTTGCGATCGTAGATGATCTGCTGACCAGTTATCGGTTGTTAGACGGGGGCAACTGGATTCATTGCGAAAAAAAGGTGCCACAAACAAAGAGTTGATTCTTGCCACTGTACTTGCGTTCCATCTGGAACACTCCGTTCAGCAGGTAATTGTTAACACAAAGAGTGGGATCAAAACCTGGGATTCAATGGTAGAAGCCGCCGGAATCGACAGGAAAAACCTGGCACAAGCTGTCGCCAGTGTTCTAGAAAACTCAGACTTTACAATTAATCAAGCAATTCGGCGGCAAACTTAGCTTCCGCCTTGGTTGCATGTGCTTGGCTCATGGTTCAGAACTCCAGCTTCGCCCGAACTCTCACCTGTAACGCCTGTCAGTTTCTCTAATCTCACAATTTCCAGGAAGCCTGGCAGGTCTTCACCTGCTGCTAATTATATGTCTTCCAGAATGTCGTTCTCACATTACCTTGGGAGATTTGAGAAGTAGTTCCACCTTCATCGACGCTGCTTGTCTGATTCTCTATACAAAGACAGTAAGGTTTACCTCTAAGATTTCGTCAAATTATCCCTATCCAGAAGCACCCACAACATATTAATATATGAATACATCAATATATATTGTAGCAAGTATTTCGACGCTACAAACCAAACGCCACTCAGGGGTCAATTTCTGATTTCACCCCTTTAAAAGGCCTGAACTTTAAAAGCCATACCTTACCCTACCTTTACGGAGAAACCCTCTCAGACGGAATCTCACGCTCTTAGAATGAGGAAATCTGGCCCGGAATTACCCGAGCCAGATCGCCATTCTCCTTTCAAATAATGCCTTTGTCGGCAAGGCTCTGATAGCAGCCGCTACCGATGACAATATGATCCAGCACCCGAACACCGAGCAGCTCCCCAGCCTCCTTCAATCGTTTGGTCAGTTCCAGGTCTTCTTTGCTTGGTGTTGGGTCTCCTGATGGGTGGTTGTGCAGAAAAAGGATAGCAGCAGCAGATGACAGCATGGCCGATTTGAAGACCTCTCTTGGATGAACGATGCTGGCATTCAGACTGCCAGTTGATACTTGATCAAGGCAAACGATCCGGTTCTTGCTATCGAGATGCAG
>PKTY01000307.1 GCA_002869725.1 Desulfuromonas sp.
CTGAAAACGCTTGACCACCCGGTCGGCCAACTCCAGCGGGGTTTCCCCCCGGGACTGGGCTGCTTTTTCGACTTTCTGGCCGTGCTCGTCGGTGCCGGTCAGAAAGGCGACGTCATAGCCCCGAGACCGCTTGTAGCGGGCCAAAACATCACAGGCAAGAGTGGTGTAGGCATGGCCGATATGCGGCACATCGTTGACGTAGTAGATCGGTGTCGTGACGTAGAAACGCTGAGCGGTCGACATGCTTATTCCCCTTGTCTGGGCTGATCGGAACGAGCTGGGTTGCGAGGCCGCCGCCGGCGACGGCGCTTTTTGTCCGGCTGTTTTTCTGCGGTCTGGGCCGGGCTGCCCTTGGCCGTCTGCTCGGCAGGCTGTTTCTGCGGCTGCTCGGCGGTTTTCTCCTGGGGTTTGCCCGACTGGCGCGTTTTGCGGGGACGTCTTCGCGACGAACGCCGTCCGTCCTGGGTCTCCCGCTCGCCCTGCTTCTCCTGGCCGGCTGCTTCACGCTGACTCTTGTCTTGATTTTTGTCTTGACCCTTGGCGGGCTGGCGCGTCTCAGCTGTTTTGGCTGGTGGTGGTGTCGGCAGTGACACGGGTTCGTCCGATTGGTACTGGTCCATAGGGACGGTCTGATTGACACCGTCGGCGCCGCGCAGTGTCAACTGTCGGCAGAGGACGTTCTGTCCGGTGACTTCCCACTCTTTTCCCTGCCAACTGACTCGCTTGCCGCACTTGGGCATCCCCTTGCGGTGGTTGCAGTAGGTTTCGTATTCGTAGGAAAGGCAGCAGAGCAATCGGCCACACTGGCCGGAGATCTTGCTGGGGTTGAGGGCGAGACCCTGCTCCTTGGCCATTTTGACGGAGACTGGAGAAAAATCGGTCAGGAAGGAGCAGCAGCACAGCTCTCGGCCACAGATGCCGAGGCCACCGACCAGTTTGGCTTCGTCACGTACGCCGATCTGACGCATTTCGATGCGAGTGTGGAAATAATGAGCCAGATCCTTGACCAGCTCTCTAAAGTCGATCCGACCGTCGGCCGTGAAATAGAAGACGATCTTCGAGCCGTCAAATGCGTACTCGGCCCGCACCAGTTTCATCTCCATCTGCCGCTCGTGAATGCGCTTCTGGCAGTAGTGAAAGGCATCTTTTTCGCGGGCGGAGTTGGTCGTCGCAAGGGCCAGATCGTCCGAGGTGGCCAGTCGCAGGATACTTTTCAGCCCCTGAGGAGCCTGATCGTCGCTGACTTCGCGTGGCGGTACGATGACAGTTGCCAAAGCCCGGCCACGTTCGGTTTCGACAATAACCTTGTCCCCCGAGTTCAGTTCGAGGGTTTGGGCATTGAAATCGTACTGGCGACCTGCATTCTGAAATTTTACGCTGGCTATTTTGAACATGAAGGCAATCGTAATTATCGCTTAAAGTAAAGCTTGGTATGGGGTTGCTTGACAGTGTTCAGGCGGCCAGGTGCAACAGCAGCACTTCCATGGCCAGCTGTCGATTGACGTTGCGGTCGAGGTGACGGCGTGCTTCAGTGAGCGCGGCAAGCTTGTCGAGCAGGCTGCCGATGGTCTCTCGGTTGGCAACCCGCCTGATCTTTTCGAGCAGATCGAGGTTGACGAACTCCTCGCTGTCCCGACCGTGCAGCTGTAAAAGGGTGTCCCGGTAAAACGCCTGAAAAATCTCCAGGATGTCGGGCAATGCGGCTTTGTCGGCGGCAAGTTGCTCGGCAAAATCCAGAATGGGCAAGATACTGCCTGTGGATAGGCCCGTCAAGGTTTTTAGCAGGGCAGGGCGCTGTTCGAGATAAAGCTCGCGGTCGCTGCCGAAGGCCTTCTTGAAACTTCCGGCCGAGAGTGCCGCCAGCACATGGGCTTGAGCAGACTCAATGCCGAGCTGACGTTCGAGCTCCTGCTTGATACGACTGCGGGGGTGGTGCGAGAATGGCAGCAGCTGGCAGCGGGAGCGGATGGTTTCGAGCAGCCGGTTGGGCTGCGAACTGAGCAGCACGATCAGGCTGTCGCCGCGCGGCTCCTCGAGAGTCTTGAGCAGCGCATTGGCCGCTGCGGGGGTCATCAGCTCAGCCTGGTCGATCAGGCAGATTTTGCGGGGTGACTCCAGAGGTTTGAGGTGCAACTCACGCTGGAGTGCCCGCACCTGCTCGATCTTGATGCTGCTACCGTCCGGTTCGAGGCGGTGAAAATCAGGGTGGTTTCGATGATCGAGCTTGCGGCAGGCGGGACAGTCGCCACAACCACGCTGCTCATCACAGACCACGGCCCGGGCCAGGGCAAAAGCCATCAGCTGCTTGCCGATGCCGTCCGGTCCGGTGAACAGGTAGGCATGGGCCAGGCGCCCGCTGGCCAGAACCCTTTGCAGAACGTCTTTCTGCCGTTCATGGCCGATGATCTGGGAAAAAGTCGTCATGATGAGTCTCGTTAATGTGTCGCCAATTGCTGTGCTCCCCCGCTACGGTGGTCAGCAGGGTACAGCAGCGTCCCCCTTAAGTGCAAATCACCGCACAATTATAGAAATTGCCGCAAATTCAAATCAAGGCCAAACGTAACTATCCAGTATCTTGGTCAATTTGGAGTGTCACCCTCTTGTCAAGGGAGTGGAGGCTAATCTCAGTCATGAAAATTGATTGGTGATGCCTCCCAGAGTAGGAGCTATTTGCCATGGCATTCTGAACTGATGTAGAATAAAACGTTTTGTGAACCAGGCAGGAGAGGCAGGCTGTTTTATGAAGAACAATGATGCTGGCTGGTTGTCTGACGGCAAGCGCCAGGCGTGGTTCGCTTTGCAGCAGGCTCTCGATTATCACTTTGCTGATCCCAGGCTGCTCGGTTCCGCGCTTTGTCATCGCTCCTTTGCCAACGAAAACTCCGGGTTGGGGTTGGTCGACAACGAACGGCTCGAATTCCTTGGCGACGCGGTCCTCGATCTGGTGATCGCCCAGTGCCTGGTTCGCGGCTATGTCGGAGAGCGCGAAGGGGAGCTGACCCGGGTACGCGCCGAAGTTGTGGCCGAACCGAGCCTGGCTTTGATTGCCAGACAGTTGTCCCTCGGCCAATGCCTGCTTCTCGGGCGGGGAGAGCTGCGTAGCGGCGGCCGGTCCAAAACGAGTCTTTTGGCCGATGCCCTAGAGGCCCTGTTCGGAGCCATTTTTGTCGAGGCTGGCTATCAACGGGCCGCCGAAGTGATCTTACCTCTGTTCGAGCCGCTGGTGCAGCGCGCCTTTGATCATGCCGGCTCTGATTTCAAAACCCGCCTGCAGGAGCACATACAGGCGAACAAGTGCCCGCTGCCGGTCTACCGTCTTGTGGAAGAGTCGGGTCCGGATCATCAGCCGAGCTACCAGGTGGAAGTGGCGGTTGCCGGCAAGGTGTGGGGCGCCGGTTGTGGGCCAACCAAGAAGAAGGCCGAACAGGCGGCAGCAAGAGCGGCTCTTGCCGAACTTGAAAAGCGCGCATGAAAATCTACCCGATTTTTCTGGCCCATGGCGGTTGCCCGCACCATTGTCTGTTTTGTGCTCAACGGCGCAGTGTCGGCCAGCCTGCGCGTCTCGATCCCGTCGAGGTGTACCAAACTCTAGATGTCATGCTTCCCGAAGAAGGGGATGGAGAGATCGCCTTTTTCGGTGGGACGTTCACCCTGTTGTCCTCCAACCTGCAACGCCAGCTGCTCGCGATCGCCCGGCGGTTTGTGGCCGCCGAGCGCGTGGCGGGAATCCGGGTCTCGACCCGTCCGGATGGTCTCGAGGCGACGCAGGTGAGGTTGTTGGCCAGTCAGCAGGTGACGACCGTCGAGATCGGTTGCCAGAGCTTCGACCCGAAGGTGCTGAACGCCAGTCAGCGTGGTCACGCTGCGGATGAGATCGCTCCGGCCGTTGCCCGCTGCCGGGCCGCCGGCTTCCGGGTCGGTTTGCAACTGATGCCTGGGTTGCCCGATGGCGGACCGGCTGAAGCGCTTAGGTCCCAGGCGGCCGCTCTTTTGCTTCAACCTGATTTTTTGCGGATTTATCCAGCGCTGGTGATCGAAGGGGCCGGGCTGGAACGACTCTGGAGAGATGGTTTCTACCAACCCTGGCCCCTTGACCAGGCGGTCGAGGTCTGCGCCGAAATGCTTCTTGCCGCGCGGCGGGCTGGAGTCCCGGTGATCCGCATGGGACTGCAGCACGACCCGACCCTGGAGCGTCACCTGCTGGCCGGTCCGGCGCACCCGGCCTTCGGTCAACTGGTTCGTTCCCGGCTGTGGCGGCGGGCTCTCGATGCGCTTCCACGCCAGAGGGGTGATGTTCTGGTCCACCCCGCCGACCTGGCTGATGCTGTCGGGCACCGTGGCGTCAATCGCCTGGCTGTTGTAACAGCCCCCTTTTTGAAAACGCTGCTGGCCGATCCGGATGTTCCTCGCGGCGGTCTGCGGTTTAATGGAACAACCTGGCCGGTCGACGAGCTGGCCCGGGAAGGAATCGTTTATGCTGCCTGACAATTCGAATTTCCGCTCCGGCTTTGTGGCGATCATCGGTCGTCCCAATGTCGGCAAGTCGACCTTGCTCAACCGGCTGGTCGGACAGAAGCTGGCCATTACCTCGAACAAGCCGCAGACCACCAGGAACCGGATTCTCGGCATTCTCACCGGTGATGATTACCAAGCGTTGTTTGTCGACACCCCGGGCATTCATGCCGCAAAATCACCGCTCAACCGTTTTATGGTGGAACAGGCGCGTTCGGCCTGCCTCGATGTCGATCTGATCCTGTGGCTGGTGGAAGCCGACCGTCCGGTCGATGTGGAGAGCCTGGTGCCGAAACTGCTGGAAAAGTCCCGGGCTCCGGTTGTTCTGGTGATCAACAAGCTCGACCTGGTCGCTCGGGAGAGGTTGCTCCCCCTGATCGACGCTTACCAGCGGATTTTCCCTTTTGCTGCGATCATCCCGCTTTCGGCTCTGAACGGCGAAGGGGCAGGCGCTTTGCTCGACGAAGTGCTCGGTCACCTCCCCGAGGGGCCACTCTATTTCCCGGCCGACCAGGTGACCGATGTCCCGGAGCGGTTCATTGTTGCCGAGATGATTCGCGAGCAGATCCTGCACCGGACCCGTGACGAGGTTCCCTACGGTGTCGCCGTTCTGGTGGAGAGTTTCCAGGAGGAGCAGATGCAAAACCTGGTGGTGATCGAGGCGGTGATCCATGTCGAGCGCGACAGCCACAAGGGGATTATCATCGGCAGGGGAGGGCAGATGCTGAAGCAGATCGGCCAAGCCGCCCGTCACCAGATCGAACGGATGCTCGGAGTCAAGGTGCACCTGCAGCTGTTTGTCAGGGTTCAGAAAAACTGGACGGCTTCCGGACGTCTGTTGAGGGAGTTTGGTTACGAATGACCCGTTGTTTGCAAAGCTTTGGCGGACGATTTAATCCCCTTTTTACCGCATTACAATCTGCAATGTCACTCATCGGCAAGGACATCTCATGAGCGCAATGGTTGCCATCGTCGGTCGACCGAATGTCGGCAAGTCGACCCTTTTTAACCGGATTCTCGGCAGGCGCATGGCGATTGTCGAAGATGTCCCTGGTGTGACCCGCGACCGCAATTACGCCGAGATTTCCCGGTTCGACAAACCATTTCTGCTGATCGACACCGGCGGCTTCGAGCCGGCTAGCGACGATCGCTTAATGGCGCAGATGCGCGAGCAGTCGCAGTTGGCCATCGAGGAAGCCGATATCATCCTCATGCTCATGGACGGCCGGGACGGGCTCAATCCAGCCGATCATGAGGTGACGCAGATGTTGCGCCAGGTCGACAAGCCGGTGCTGTTCGTGGTCAATAAAGTTGACGGCCCGGCCCAGGAGATCGGGTTGGGCGAGTTCTATGCCCTTGGCATCGACGAGCTCTGGCCGGTTTCTGCCGAGCATGGTCTCGGCATGCGGGATTTGCTCGACCGCATTCAAGAACTCCTCCCCGAGTTGCGGTCTCCGTCTACTGCCGATCAGCCGGAAACCCGGCTGTCGATCATCGGCCGACCGAATGTTGGCAAGTCGTCGATTGTCAACCGCCTGCTCGGCTATGAGCGGGTGGTGGCCAATCCGACAGCCGGGACCACCCGCGACAGTGTCGATACCCCCTTCGTCTACAATCGCAACCGCTATGTGCTGATTGACACCGCCGGGATTCGACGCAAAGGACGGGTCTCCCAGAAGCTGGAAAAATATTCGGTGATCCAGGCCCTCAAGGCCCTCGATCGCTCCCATATCGCCCTGATGGTGATCGATGCCGAGGAAGGGGTTGCCGACCAGGATCTGACCATTGCCGGTTATGCCCATGATCGCGGGCGGGCGGTGATCATCGTGGTCAACAAGTGGGACAAGGTCGCCAAGGACCAGTCGACCATGGGCCGGTTTGTCGAAGAGGTCCGCAGGAAATTCCGTTTTTTGCCGGACAGCCCGATTCACTTTGTTTCGGCCCTGACCGGTCAGCGTATCAGCAAGATCATGGCCGATGTAGAAAAGGTCAGCGAGGAGTTCAACCGTCAGGTACCGACAGCGGCTCTCAATAAGGTGTTGCAGGAAGCGGAACAGGCCCACCAGCCGCCGTTCTTTCGGGGCAAGCGCCTGAAGTTTTTTTACATGACCCAGACGGCTGTGCGCCCGCCAACCTTTGTTGTTTTCGTCAACAAAGCCGAGGGGGTTCACTTCAGCTACCAGCGCTATCTGGTCAATTGTCTTCGCCAGGCGTTCGGGTTCACCGCCTGCCCAATCCGGTTGCGCTTTGTCGATCGGGAGCGGTGAGTTTCGTACAAAACTGACTTTACATGCACTGAACCATGCGATATGTTTATTTGTGTTTAATTTTCGCCTGTTATGCTGTCGGATCCTGGACCTGAACGGTCAAATGAATACTTGGTAAACCATGAGTCTTGTCGGCAACCTTGAAGATCTCGGTCTCGGAGAAATTCTGCAGATTGTCAGCTTGAGCCGCAAATCAGGTGTCCTTGAGCTGAACAGCGGTGCCCGGGTAGGACGGGTCATCTTCAGGGACGGCCAGGTGACCCGTGCGGTCTCCTCGGCATTCCCGGAGAATCTTGGCGACATCTTGCTGCGCAGCGGCATTATCGATTTCCCAACCCTGAAAAGCGCTCTGGTTCGCCAGCAGGAGGCTCAGGATGGCCGACGGATCGGTGACATCCTGGTCGACGAGTTCGAGGTGTCGCGCGAGTCAATCGACACCGCGGTGCGCGAGCAGGTCGAAAAGGTGGTCTACAGCTTTTTCGGCTGGGGTGAAGGGACATTCTCCTTTGAGCTCGGTGAGCCCGATGCGATTGATGGGACCAGCTTCAACCCTCTGCAATTCATGCTCGATCAGGGGCTTAACCCACAATGGCTGGCCATGGAGGGGAGCCGGATTGTCGATGAAAAGAGACATCGTGGCGAGCAGCTCGAAGAGAGTGGCGAGTCGCTGATCGATGTCGAACGGCTCCTCGCTGAAGTCAAGGGGGAGGCAGTTCCCGACGAGGGCGGTGGAGGGAGAGGCTCTAGCAAATCCGTCGGTGGCAACAAGACGGGATATCTGATTGTCGACGATGATCCCGTCACTGCTGAGCAGATCGCGGCCCTGCTTCATAAACGCAAGATCACGGTGCGTGTCTGCACGACCGGTGCTGGGTTCCTTGAGGCTGTCGCCGAAGCCGACCCGCAGCAGATGGCGCTGGTGGTCGACCTGATCATGCCGCGCAAGGATGGCAGTGGGATACTCGGCGGGCTGGAGCTGGTTGAAGAAGTGCGCCGCCTTCACCCGGGTTTTCAGATCATGGTCATGTCCGACCACCCGAATCCCGACGCCGAGCAGCGCCTGCACAAGCTCGGCATCCCGGTGATCCTTCCCAAGCCGAAGAAAAGCGATCTAGCCGACGATGCTCCTGCTTCGGGGTTGGTCGATCTGGTCGAATCCTTGACGTCGGTCTGCGCCGTCGCTGGGGAGAGCGAAGCCGAGGAGGAGAGACTGATCGACCTCGGTGCGGAACTGATGCGCGAGATGGGGGAGCCGGAATCGGCAGAGAAAGCTTCGCCCGTTCCACAATCGCCCGGTCTGCACCTGCTTCGTGGCATGCTCGAGGAGTTGAACAACCCGTCCCTCGGTGGCGGAATCATCTTGCTGATTTTGCGTTTTGCCAGTGAGCTGATGAACCGGGCGATGATCCTGCTGGTCAAGGAGAACGAAATTGCCGGACTTGGTCAGTTCGGCATCGGCCAGTCCGGTGGGTCGGCCGACAGCCGGGTGCGTAATATCCGGATTCCCAAGGGGGAGACCAATCTGTTTGACGAGGCGCTGCGCTCCATGAGCCCTTACAAGGTAGCGCCGAAAAGTTGTCAGTGGAACGACTACCTGTTCGAACAGCTCGGCGGGGGGCGGCCCGGTGAAGTGTTTGTCGGTCCGCTGATCAGCGAAGGGCGGGTAGTGGCGGTCCTCTACGGTGACAACCTCCCCGAGGTGATCCCGATCGGTGATACCGAATCGCTGGAAATCTTTCTTTCTCAGGCCGGGTTGGCGATGGAAAAAGCTCTTCTCGAGCGTCGCATGGGTGGTGGGCGTGGCGCGGCCTGAGTTTTAATGTTCTGCGGAGGTTTTGTCTTGGCCCAAAAAATCCTGATTGCTGAAGACTCCCCGACCATGCGTGCCCTGATTGTTTCGACCATCAGCGCCATGGGGGACTATCAGACTGTCGAGGCCGCCAACGGCTTCGAGGCCCTGCGCATCCTCCCGCGGGAAAAGGTTGACCTGATCATTACCGATATCAATATGCCAGATATCAATGGCCTGGAACTGGTCAGTTTTATACGCAACAATGAGAATTACCGGGAAACCCCTCTGTTCATCATCAGCACCGAAGGGAGCGAACGAGATCGCGAAAAAGGTTTGGCCCTTGGCGCCAATGCCTATCTGGTCAAGCCTTTTGCTCCGGATCATTTGCAAACGCTGATCCGCGAGTACCTTTCCTGATCGGGAGGCCCCCTTGAGTGATCAGCGTTCATCACAGGCTCTCAGAGATTTTATCAGTGAAACCGAGGAGATTCTCGGATCCCTCAACCTCGACCTGGTTCGGCTGGCCGACTCTCTGGAGAGCGGCGAATCGGACCCCGATCTGATCAACGGTATTTTCCGCAGCGCCC
>PKTY01000309.1 GCA_002869725.1 Desulfuromonas sp.
CCGCACGCCGTTTTCTCGAGCGGAGGCTGCTCGGTTCGGCAGCGATCCGCACCATCGTTAATCGCACTCCGCCGCTATTCACCTCGAACCACGCGGTCTTCTTTGCCGGGTCAGGACAGTGATCGGTCTGCACCCAGGCTGTTGATGAACTGGGTAAGGTCGGGGGGCAGGGGGGCAGTCAGGATGCAGTCAGTCTGAGTCACGGGATGGAAAAACTGTAAGCGGTGGCTGTGCAGCGCCTGACGCCACAAGGGGGCTTCGGCGGGGGGATTGAGCCGCCAGTCGAGATAGGCCTGGTCGCTCATAGTGTAGAGGGCGTCGCCGGCAATCGGGTGGCCGATGGCCGCCAGGTGAACCCGCAGCTGGTGGGTGCGGCCGGTCTCCGGCTGCAGTTCGAGCAGGGCATGACAATCACCGAGCCGGCGGACTGTGGTGTAGTGGGTGACGGAGGCTTTCCCCTGGTTGTGGTCAACGGTGTAGCGGGGCACGCGGGCGTCTGCCACCGGGCCGATCGGCAGATCGATGGTGCCGCTGGCGGGGGAGGGCCGACCTTCCACCACCGCCAGGTAGTGCTTGGTCACCAAGCCGTCGGCAAACTGCTGCATCAAGTGGCGCAGCACGGCTTTGTCGCGGGCCAGCAGCACCAGGCCCGAGGTGTCGGCGTCGAGCCGGTTGACCAGAGCGGCCTCGGGGAAGGCAGGCTGACGGACATGACGCAGGTGGTAGGCCAGATTGGCCGTGGCGAACTTGCCGCCGCTGTGGACGCGCAGCCCGGCAGGCTTGTTGACCCCGATCAGCCAGTTGTCCTGAAAGACGATGTGGTAGTCGAGGTTGACTGCGGGCGCTTCGAAGGCGGGCATGTCGCAGCTGATGCTGTTGCCCGTAACGACGGTCGTGGCCGGGTCGCAGCCGAGCTCATTGCAGGTGACTCGCCCTTCCGCGATCAGCTGGCGCCAGGCGGCTTCGGACAGGTAGTTAAAGCGTTCTGCCAGGTAGGCCAGCACGCTCAAACCGCTGTATGCGGCGGGGACTTTTGACGTGACATTCATGCAAATGATGGTTCCGGGCCGGGATCCTTAGTCAGGAGGCCGCGAGGTCAGAGTTTTTCGTCGATAAGTGAACATAGCACAAGTGGAGAATTCGGGCACACCCAGCTTTCATCCTTGTCGATGCGGTTGTCGACATTGTCACCTTGAAAAAGAAAGGCCGCATGGAGTTTGAGAACAACACCCACAGAAGCTTTGGGTTGGGCACCCAGGTTCATTTCAGCTTGCCGCTGCCGTAAAGCGCTCAGGGGCTGAACAATTGATCACCACATCAGTTTAATCTTTGCACAACCCTTAAGCACAAATATCGGGAGCCTGTCGACTGGATCTCGCCGTACCCCACAAAACCTCGATTTAGGGTTTTTGGCACGACTGATGCTTTAGTGAGAAAGCGTCTTGCGGTACATTGAAGTACCTCAGGTCGTTCGTTATAGGCGAAGAGGCCCATTCTGGTGGTTGTGACAACACCGGCGGGCCTTTATTTTTTTGGTTCAATTAAAGTTTACAGGTGTTAGGAAATATCGCGGCACAATGATTGCGCCGCCGGGCATTGACGCCCTATCCGGATTCTGCCGGGTAGGGCGTCGTTTATTTTGTGCTTCAAATTTTCCTTCGGACGAATCAATGGCGATGCCGCCGCGGAGGACGATGGGAGCATGTCATCCAAAGGGCTTCAATGCGAAGTCGAAACGAAAGGAATAGAACAATGGCTGAGAAAAAACTTCGTCAAATCGCAATTTACGGCAAGGGCGGCATCGGCAAATCCACCACGACCCAGAACACCGTGGCCGGCCTCGCATCCCTCGGCAAGAAGGTCCTGATCATCGGTTGCGACCCGAAAGCCGACTCGACCCGCCTGATTCTGCACGCCAATGCGCAGGATACGGTTATGGATAAGGTCCGTGAGCTCGGCACCGTCGAGGATCTCGAACTGGAAGATGTCTGTAGGAAGGGTTACGGCGACGTCATGTGCGTCGAGTCGGGTGGTCCTGAGCCGGGCGTCGGCTGTGCCGGTCGTGGCGTTATCACCGCGATTAACTTCCTCGAAGAAGAGGGTGCCTATACCCCCGATCTCGATTTCGTCTTCTACGATGTCCTTGGTGACGTTGTCTGCGGTGGCTTTGCCATGCCGATCCGTGAGAACAAGGCCCAGGAGATTTACATCGTTGTCTCCGGTGAGATGATGGCCATGTACGCAGCCAATAACATTGCCAAGGGTATCGTCAAGTACGCTTCCTCCGGTAGCGTTCGACTCGCCGGCCTGATCTGCAACAGTCTGAACACCGACCGTGAAGCCGATCTGATCGAAGCGCTGGCCGCACGCCTCGGCACCCAGATGATTCACTTCGTTCCTCGTGACAACCAGGTCCAGCGCGCCGAGCTGCGCCGCATGACGGTTATCGAGTACTCGCCTGAGCACAAGCAGGCTGCCGAGTATCGTGAACTGGCCCGCAAGATCACCGAGAACGAAATGTTCGTCGTTCCGACCCCGCTCGAGATGGAAGAACTCGAAGACCTGCTTCTGGAGTTCGGCATCATGGAAGCGGAAGACGAGACGGTCGTCGGCGTGGCTGAGAATGCTTAAAAACCTGGCACGAGAGACAAGGAGCGAGAGGCGAGAAGTCACAGCGCGTCCCTCGTTCCGCATCCAGCGCCCCTAAGATCCTGGAGGAATGTTCATGGCTGAAAGAAAGCCCATCAAGGGCATAACAATCGAAAGTACCGAAAAACTGATCGCTGAAACTCTGGCGGAGATGCCGGAGAAGGCAGCGAAGAAGCGCGCACCGCACCTTGGTGCCAACGAACCGAGCGTGTCGAGCTGCGCGGTCAAATCAAACAAGAAGGTTGTCCCGGGCGTGATGAGCCAGCGCGGTTGTGCTTACGCCGGCGCCAAGGGGGTTGTCTGGGGCCCGATCCGCGACATGGTGCACGTTTCCCACGGCCCGATCGGCTGCGGCGTTTACAGCTGGGGGACCCGGCGCAACCTGATGCAGGGGATCCCTGGTGTGACCTCGTTCCCGATGGACTTTACCTCTGACTTCCAGGAACGTGACATCGTTTACGGAGGCGACATCAAGCTGGAGAAGCTGTTGCGTGAAGCCGATGAGCTGTTTCCGCTCAACAAGGGGATGTCGATCCTCTCCGAATGTCCGGTCGGTCTGATCGGTGACGATATCAACGCCGTCGCCAAGAAGATGGAGAGCGAACTCGGCAAGCTGGTCGTTCCCTGTAACTGCGAGGGCTTCCGCGGGGTCTCACAGTCGTTGGGTCATCACATCTCCAACGACTCGATCCGTGATCACATCATCGGCAAGTTCGAGTTCAAGGAAGAAGCCGGACCCTACGATGTCGCCCTGATTGGTGATTACAACATCGGCGGTGACGTCTGGGCGGCCAAGCCGATCCTCGAAGAGATCGGGCTGAACGTCAAGTCGGTCTGGACCGGTGACGGCGAAGTGGAAAAGATCGGTGCCACGCACTCGGTCAAGCTCAACCTGATCCACTGCTACCGCTCGATGAACTACATGTGCAAAGTGATGGAAGAGAAGTGGGGTATCCCATGGCTCGAGTACAACTTCTTCGGTCCGACCAAGATCGAAGAGAGCCTGCGCGCCATCGGTGAGCTGTTCGATGACAAGATCAGAAAGAACGTCGAAAAAGTGATCAAGAAGTACAAGCCTGAGATGCAGGCGGTGGTTGATGAATACAAGCCGCGCCTCAACGGCAAAACCGCCATGCTCTTTGTCGGCGGCTTGCGCCCTCGCCACACCATCGGCGCCTACGAAGACCTCGGCATCCAGATCACCGGCGCCGGTTACGAATTCGCCCACCAGGACGACTACGACCGGACCGCTCCGGAGATGGCCAAGGGAACCCTGATCTACGATGACGTCTCCGAGTTCGAATTGGAGAAGTTCGTTGAAGAACTCAAGCCCGACCTGGTCGGCAGCGGCATCAAGGAGAAGTACGTTTTCCAGAAAGCCGGCATCCCTTTCCGCCAGATGCACAGCTGGGACTACTCAGGGCCGTATCACGGTTACGAAGGGTTCAAGATCTTCGCCCGCGATATCGACATGGCGATCAACTCGCCGACCTGGAAACTGGTCAAGTCACCTTTCTAACAATATCGACACATGTAGGGGCGAACCGTTGTGCGCCCTGGGCGGATGTAATCCGCCCCTAAAGAAAAACGCCCAAAGGGAGATTCGATATGAGCGCTGAAGCAGCAATCAAACTAGTTACCGAGACCCCACCTGAAGAGATCGAACGGGTCAAGGAATGGATTAATACCGAAGAGTATAAAGAGAAGAACTTTGAACGCACCGCACTGGTGGTCAATCCGGCCCATGCCTGCCAGCCGCTCGGCGCGCAGATGGTGGCGACCGGCTTTGAAGGCGCCCTGCCGTTCGTGCATGGTTCCCAGGGGTGTGCTTCTTATTTCCGCAGTACTTTTAGCCGCCACTATCGTGAGCCGGCTGCAGCGACCTGCGACGCCATGACGGAAGACGGCGCGGTGTTTGGTGGTCAGAACAACCTGTTCGAAGGCCTTGAGAACGCTTACGCGCTGTACAAGCCGAAGATGATCCCGGTCTATACAACCTGTATGCCTGAGGTTATCGGTGATGACCTCACGGCTTTCATCAAGAATGCCAAGCTGCAGGGGCATCTTCCGGAGGAGGTGTTGACTCCTTACGCCAACACTCCGAGCTTCAACGGCACCCACATCCACGGCTACGACGCCATGCTCAAGAGCGTCCTGGAGACGCTGACCGAAGGACAGAGCATCGAGGGAAAATGCACTGGCAAGCTCAATATCATCCCCGGTTTCGACGGCAATGTCGGCAACCTGCGTGAGTACAAGCGGATCTGTGAGTTGATGGGGATCCCCTACACCATGCTGGCCGATGTCTCCGATGTTTTCGATTCAGGTTGCGATGGCGAGTACAAGCTCTATCCGGGCGGAACCAAGTTGGAAGATGCCGCCGAGTCGATCAACGGTAAAGCGACCATCTCCTTCCAGAAGTATTCGAGTGTCACCACCATGAAGTGGATCGAGTCAGAGTACACAGGCGAGAAGGCCATTTTGCCGATGCCGTTCGGTGTCAAGAAGACCGATGAGCTGATTCTCAAGTTGAGTGAAATGTTCGACAAGCCGGTCCCCGAGCAGTTGAAGAAGGAACGTGCTCTGGCTGTCGACGCTATGACCGACGCCCAGCAGTATCTCCACGGCAAGAAGTTTGCCATTG
Source organism: Desulfuromonas sp. (assembly GCA_002869725.1). Classification (GTDB taxonomy): domain Bacteria; phylum Desulfobacterota; class Desulfuromonadia; order Desulfuromonadales; family BM103; genus BM103. The sequence continues at coordinate 5,294 of PKTY01000309.1, forward strand.
CCGGTGATCCAGACTACCTGCTCGGACTTGTTTCCTTTCTGCTCGAAATGGGAGCACGCCCCTGGCACGTTCTCTGTTCCCGGTCGACCAAGAAATTCAAAAAAGAGATGGATGCACTGCTCGAGTCGTCGCCCTTCGGCGAAGGCTGCACATGCTACATCAACAAGGATCTCTGGCACATGCGCAGCCTGCTGGTCACCGATCCGGTCGACGGTATCATCGGCGACACCCACGCCAAGTGGGCCGCCCGCGATGCTAATATCCCGCTTTTCCGCATCGGTTTTCCGATCATTGACAGGGTCAATCTGCACCGGACTCCGGTCATCGGTTACAACGGCGCAATCAGCATGCTGACCATGATCGCCAACAAGTTCCTCGACATCAAAGATGAAACCTGTGAGGACCAGTGGTTCGAGATGATGCGTTAGCATTCTAAAATTGGAGGATGGGGACAGAATTCAATTTTGTCCCCACAACCAACATGATCAGGACCAGGCGCTTTGAAATTATCAGCAATCGTCAGAAAGGCTTATCCATGAAAGTCGCATTCGCCAGCAATGACAAGGTTCACGTCAATGCCCACTTCGGGCAGGCCGAACAGTTTTATATCTGGGAAATTGGGCCGGAGGAGGCATCGTTCTCCGGGGTGATCCAGGTCAAGGCCGAAGACGATATGCCGGGGCACAGCGACGACAAGATCGAGGCTCGTGGTGCGGCACTTGCCGAATGTGCCCTTGTTTATGTCGGTGAGATCGGTGGCCCGGCGGCAGCGCGCCTGGTTGCCAAGAAAATTCATCCGATCAAGAGCAAGGAAAGAGAGCCGATCGCCTTGTTGGTTGAGAAACTCCAGGAAGTGCTGAAGGGGAACCCTCCGCCGTGGTTGCGTAAGGCGATGCTCAAGGGAGAACGGCCGAATTAGTCAAGCAGGCCGGCGTCTTTGTTTGCTGGCCTGATGTTTCTGAAAAACAGAACGAATACACCACACTTGAGGAGACTGGAAATGGCTGCAATAACAGGAATAACTTATGGTGGCTCCGAATGGACCCCGACGTTCGTCATGTCAATCGACTCGGAAAAATGCATCGGCTGCGGTCGCTGTTTCAAGTCCTGTGCCCGCAAGGTGCTGGGGCCGGAGGACCTGGTCGATGAGGAGTCCGAATCGACTCGAATGATCATGACCATTGTGAATCAAAGTGACTGCATCGGTTGTGCCGGCTGCGGTGTGGCTTGCCCTAAGAAATGTTTCACCTTTAAAACCAAAGAAGTCTGATAACGCAATGACGCAATGAGGGAAAAAATGGTGCAAAGAAAATCAAAGAATGTGTTTGATTTTCTTTGCGCCTTGCCTCTAGCCTCTGCGTTTTTGAGTTAATAGGAGTCTGAAGATGTTAATCGCCGTCACATCGAAATCAGGAACTGAGATCGACCAACATTTCGGTCATGCAGAAAGTTTTCGTATTTTCAAATACCGCAAGGGAGATCCTGTACAGGTTGCCGAGGTTGTGGTGGAGAAATACTGCTCCTTCGACCCCGATCATCCTTTTAGGCATGCCCAGTTGAATGGAATCATTGAGGGGATCAAGGAGTGCAAGGCCGTGGTGACCGCCATGATCGGAGATTTGCCGAAGCACGAGTTGGAAAAACAGGGGTTCAAGGTCGTCTGTGCCACAGGGCCGATTGAGCCGGCCCTCAAGTTGGCTCATGATAGTGTCTGTGATGGGAGCAAGTGCCAGGGCCGTTCTGAAGAGTGCGCTTTTAATCACTGATCTTTTGTCGATGCCAGTGTGCATAAAATCATCAGCTGATGATTTTATGCCCTTTCCAGAGATGCAATTGCTGCAGGCTTCGGCAGGGCAGTCTAAGATAGATTGACCTGCCATTTTTTTGGAGGTTTTGACGTTTGGTGAGAGCTGTAACAGTCTGTTTTTAAGAGGATAATCTTTAATTGACTGACTTTTGTTTTTTGGCATAATAAATGCTATTTTGTAGCTGAAAAGACGGGCACAAAGTTGTGTTCCCTCTTTTTGAAAACGGCAAAGAGGCCCCTTGAGCACCAGATGCTCAGTGGGGCTTTTCTATATTGAACAACTTGAGCACAGGCGCTCTCCCATGACTTAGGAGTAGCGCCTGTTCGCGTTCAAAGGAGACTGATTATGGCAACGGGATGCCCGATGATGAAGATGAAACAGCAGACCGACCACCCCTGCTTCGGTGGCGACCATTCCAAGGCGGGACGGATCCATCTGCCGGTTGCGCCGGGTTGCAATATCAAGTGCGGTTTCTGTGAGCGCCGCTTCGATTGTGCCAACGAAAGCCGCCCCGGTGTCACCAGCAAGGTGCTGAATCCGGATCAGGCGGTCGGCCGTGTTGGTCTTGTCAAGCGTCATATGGAGGCCAAAGGCGGGGCACAACTGAAGGTCGTCGGTATTGCCGGACCTGGCGATCCGTTGGCCAACCCGAAAACCTTTGAGACTTTTGCCAAGGTCAAGGACGCTTTCCCGGAAATGGCCCTGTGCCTGTCGACCAATGGCTTGCTGCTCACCGAGTACCTTGACCGGCTGGTTAACCTCGATGTTCATAGCCTGACGGTAACTATCAATGCCTTGACCCCTGAAACCGGAGCCAAGGTCTACGAGTGGGTAAATTTTCACGGCGAACGCCTTGACGGCGAACTGGGTGCGGCCGTCCTCCTTAAAAGGCAGCTCGATGGGGTGCGCTATGCCGCTGCGGCCGGGATGCTGGTCAAGATCAACCACGTCTACATTCCGGGGATCAACGATCATGAAACCCTCGACCTGGCGGTCAAGGTGCGTCAGCTTGGCGCCACCATGATGAATATCATCCCGGTGATTCCTCTCGGGATGTTCAAGGGGGTCGAGCCCCCGTCGGAGGCAACCATGGAGATGGTACGTAACCAGGCAGAGCTGATCCTGTCTCAGGCGAAACATTGCAAGCAATGTCGTGCCGATGCCGCCGGGGTGGTGGGGGAGGATCTCGATCTGACGGCGTTAAGCGCCTGAACCGAACAGACATCGAGTAAACCGAAGGAGGATGGACATGTCCCCGGAACTAATCCCTTTTCTGGCTCTCAGTATCTTTGTGGTCGCCATGCTTTACGCCAGCGTCGGCCATGGCGGTGCCTCGGGCTATCTGGCCGTGATGGCCCTTTTCAGCCTGCATCCCGAAGCGCTCAAGCCGACCGCGCTGATACTGAACATCATCGTCGCCGGTATCGGCACCTGGCTCTACTGCAGCGCAGGCCACTTCTCCTGGCGGGTTTTCTGGCCGTTTGTGATCACCTCGATCCCGATGAGTTTTCTTGGCGGGACATTTCACCTGCCGCCCGAGCTGTACCGGCCGATTCTCGGCATGGTCCTGTTCTACGCAGCCTGGCGGCTTTTTGTCCGGCGCCGACATAAGGAGTATGCGTCGCGGCCCCCTGCGATCCCGGTCGCCATGCTGGTCGGTGCTGTTCTCGGCTTTGCCTCCGGCCTGATCGGCGTCGGCGGCGGCATCTTCCTCAGCCCGCTGCTGCTTTTGCTGCGCTGGGCGAAGGTGCGCGAAGTGTCTGGGATCGCCGCGCTGTTTATCCTGGTCAATTCTCTGGCCGGGCTGCTCGGCCACCTCAGCAGTCTGCACCATGTGCCGACCTATGCGCCGTTGCTCGCCGTCATGGCTCTGTTGGGCGGGACCCTCGGTGCCTTTGGTGGCAGCCGCCACCTGCCGGCTCGGACGATTTTGCAGGCGATGTCG
>PKTY01000203.1 GCA_002869725.1 Desulfuromonas sp.
CCAGGGGCACAGCGGTTTCGCTTCCCTGAAGGCGCTCTGGCCGCAGTTGCGCGCTGCCTGGGCGGAAGTCGGTATTGCCAGCCTGTTCATCAACTCCGGACAGTTGCTGCTGCCGATCTTTGCCCTGCTGATCTATGACAAGATCGCCCTCAATGGTCTTTTTGAAACCTTGTGGGCGTTGGTGTTCGGCATGGGCCTTTATTTGCTCACCGACGCCGGCATGCGGCTGGTGCGCAGTTGGACCACCGAGCGGATCAGTGTCGACCATGCTTTGCGCAGCGACGAGAAGCTCTGGTCGGATATGGTCGCCCAGGTTGACCTTCCCCCGGGGGGGTTCCCGCGTTTTCTCTCCAATTACCGTGATCTCGCTGCGTCTCGTGATTTTGTCTCGTCGAACTATCTGCTGTCGATTGCCGACATTCCGTTTCTGCTGCTCTACCTCGGCGTAATCGGGTTCATCTCCTGGCCGCTGATGGTCGCAACCCTGGTGCTGGTGATTATTTTCTCGGGGACCGGCTATGTGATGTATGCCCGACAGAAGCGTTTATCGACCGAAGCCGAGCAGCAGAACACCCGAAAGATGGCGTTCATGGGGGAAGCCCTTGGTTGCCTCGATGTGGTGCGAACGACTCCCGGGGCGGGGAGTTTCTTGCGCAGTTGGCGGGAAGTGGCCCAGCAGACCTCCGGTATCGACACTAAAAAGCGGCTGGCAATGCAACAGATGGGGATGCTTTCGTCAGCCCTGCAGACGGTGACAACCGTGGTCATTCTGACTTCGGGGGTCTACCTGATCCATGTCCAACTGCTGAGTATCGGCAAGCTGATCGCCTGCAACCTGCTTGCCAACCGGGCCATGGCTTTGGTTGCGTCACTCTATGCCGTCATTGGCAAGTGGCAGGATTTCAAACGGGCGGCGGCACGGATGGAGGACAGCCTTGAGCAAGTTCGAGAACGGGTTTCAACACCACGCCCTCAGGTTGATGGCCAGATTGCCGTGCTCGGACTTGGAAAGCAGTTCGAAGGCCGCCCGCCTGCTTTGGATGGCGTGACGTTCAATATCAAGCCCGGTGAGCGCATCGCTCTGCTCGGTCGGCCGGGTGCTGGCAAGACGACACTTCTGCGTTGTATCGCCGGTCTATGTCGACCGGATAACGGGCAGGTACTTATTGATGGCCTGGCTCTCGACGATATCTCACGCTTCGATCGGGTTAAATGGCTTGCCTACAAGGGGCAGGATCCGGCCATTTTCGCCGGCACTCTCGAAGAGAACTTGCGCGTCGCCGGATGTACAAACCCAGAGCGACTGCAAGAAGCACTTTGGGCCTCCGGACTTGATGTCGAATTCAACAGCGGTCGGATGTCGCTGGGGATGCAGTTGGATGAGCGGGGGAGCAACCTGTCTGGTGGTCAGCGCCAGAAAGTGGCTTTGGCCCGCGTCTTCGCTCAGCCCAGTCAGGTACTACTCCTCGATGAACCAACCCTTGGCCTCGATCCGGAAAGTGAGCGCCTGCTCGCAGCCCGCCTGCCCAAACTGCTCAATAAGGCCAGTGTCATGATTATGACCACCCACAGCCCGATTATGCTTGAGACAGTTCAGCGCATCATCGCCCTTGACGGTGGCCGTGTTGTCGCCGATGGCCCTCGCGAGAAGCTGGTCACCCTGCCCGCCAAAGCTGCGGCTAACGCCGGCTAATCTTTTGTTCACCGATAGTTGTGGAAAAAAGACAAAAAAAGGCCCTGCGTAAGGAGGGGGGGAATACGCAGGGCCCAAAGACTCTCCGGTTTGCAGGCAACACGAAGAGTGAGTTTTTTATAGCAAAACCCTTTCAGCCAATGCAACATTAATTTGAGAAAAATGTGAGATTTTTTTGCGAAGGTTGTGAGAGACGCATTGTCTGCTGCGAATTTGTCGTTGTCCCACCACACATTAATTCTGACCATTCTCATCTTTATACATTGACAATAGTCACAAATCGGTTTGAAGTATGAAATGTTATCCGACTTCGCGAAAGGAAGGTTTTTCATGCGTTTTCAGGGCTATCAGACCAATGGTTTTTTTGACGAGATGTTCGATGAACAACTTGTGCCGCGACCAGGTACAGAAGCGGTTGTTCAGCGCTTTAACGAGCTTCCCCTGGAAGAGCTCAAGCGTCGTCAGCACGCTGCCGAGCGAGCTCTGTTGCAGATGGGGATTACGTTCAGTGTCTACGGTGACGAGCAGGGGACCGAGCGGATTTTCCCCTTTGACATAGTGCCGCGCGTCATTCCGCAAGGTGAGTGGAACCTGATCGAAGCCGGCCTCAAACAACGAGTGACCGCCCTCAACCTGTTTATCGACGACCTCTATCACGACCAGAAGATTCTGAAAGACGGCGTCATCCCCGCTGAGCTGGTTCTTTCAGCCAGCGGCTATCGCGCGCAGTGCATCGGGCTAAATCCACCGGGAGGTGTCTGGTGCCATATCACCGGCACCGACCTGGTGCGTGGTGGCGATGGCCAGTTCTACGTCCTTGAGGACAATCTGCGATGTCCGTCCGGGGTTTCTTATGTGCTGGAAAACCGGGTGGTGATGAAGCGCAGCTTCCCGAGGGCTTTCGACACCGCCCGCGTTCTGCCGGTGGTCGACTATCCCAATCGGCTGCTTGGCCTGTTGCAGAATCTGGCGCCAGCTCGTCGTGACAAACCGGTGGTGGCTGTCTGGACCCCCGGCATCCACAATTCCGCCTACTTCGAGCATTCGTTTCTGGCCCAGCAGATGGGAGTTGAATTGGTGGAAGGGCGTGACCTGGTGGTGATCGATGACCGAGTCATGATGCGCACCACCACCGGGCTGAAACCGGTCGATGTCCTCTACCGTCGCATCGATGACGATTTTATCGATCCGGAAGTCTTCCGTTCCGATTCAATGCTCGGTGTTCCTGGGTTAATGCGCGCTTACCGGGCTGGGCGTCTTGCGCTGGCCAACGCTCCGGGAACCGGGGTGGCGGATGATAAGGCGGTCTACGCCTACGTTCCCGACATGATCCGCTATTACCTCGACCAGGATGCGATTCTCAATAATGTTGAAACCTACCTGTGCTGGCGCAAGAACGATCTCCAGCACGTGCTGGCCAATCTTGACAAGCTGGTGGTCAAGAAGGTCGGTGAATCGGGCGGTTACGGGATGCTGGTCGGTCCCCACGCTAGCGCCGAGGAACGGGCCGAGTACGGCGAACAGGTTCGGGCTAATCCGCGCAATTTCATTGCCCAACCGACGCTCTCTCTCTCCAGAGTGCCAACCCTGGTTGACGACCATTTCGAAGGGCGGCATGTCGACTTGCGTCCCTATATCCTCTTTGGTGAAGAGGTCTATGTGATGCCTGGTGGCCTGACTCGGGTCGCCTTGAAAAAGGGATCGCTGGTGGTCAATTCCAGTCAGGGCGGGGGGAGTAAGGATACCTGGGTGGTTGAGACCTCCGGCAGTGAGCAAGGAGGTGCGGTATGCTGAGTCGGGTCGCTGAATCGATCTACTGGATGTCCCGTTATGTCGAGCGGGCCGAAAACGTGGCGCGTATCATGGACGCCAACTATCACATGATCCTCGACCTCCCTGCCGGAGTTGGTGAACAATGGGAACCTTTGGTGGTGACCACCGGGGATGAGCAGCTATTCAAGGAGTTTCACGACAATTTCAACCGTGAGAATGTGGTCACTTTTCTGGCTTTCGACCCCCGCAATCCGAACTCGATTCTCTCCTGTCTGCGTTCAGCCCGTGAGAACGCGCGTTCGGTTCGGGAGTGGATCAGTTCTGAAATGTGGCAGCAGATCAATACCTTCTATCTGATGCTTAAAGAAGCCTCTCAGTCTGGCGGAGGCATTGAACTGCCTCATGAGTTCTTTGTCGAGATCATGATGGCCAGCCACCTGTTCGCCGGGCTCTCCGAGAACACCATGACCCATGGCGAGGGCTGGCAGTTTGCCCGTCTCGGTCGTATGCTCGAACGTGCCGACAAAACAGCGCGGATCATCGATGTCAAATATTTCATCCTGTTGCCTTCCATCGACTATATTGGAACCCCCTTTGACCACATTCTCTGGGGCTCGATCCTGCGCTCGGCCAGCGCCTTCGAGATGTACCGCAAGCAGTATGGGCAGATTGCTCCTGACCAGATTATCGAGTTCCTGGTGCTCGATGGGGAGTTTCCAAGGGCGATTCACCACAGTCTGATTATGGCTGATCTCTCCCTGCGTACCATTTCCGGTACCATGCGTGGGCGCTTCACCAATCGTGCTGAAAAGAGTCTTGGCCGCCTGCTGGCCGATATCGACTACACGACCGTTGAAGACATCAAAGCGTGCGGCCTCCATGAGTTCATCGATAATCTGCAGACACGCTTGAACGAGATCGGCATGGTCGTCCAGGAGACCTTCTTTGCGCCCCCCGCTCCCTCCGTTGTCGTCAACCAGCCTGAAGCCTAGGAGCATTGCATCTTATGTCAATTCGCGTCGCCTGCCGGCACCTGACTCACTACCTGTTTGATCGCCCGGTCAATCTGTCGCCCCATGTGCTGAGGTTGCGTCCGGCCCCCCACAGTCGAACACCGATCAGGTCCTATTCGTTGCGGATTGCGCCGGAGAATCATTTTATCAATTGGCAGCAGGACCCCTTCGGCAATTACCTGGCCAGGCTGGTTTTCCACGAGAAATGCCGTGAGCTCAAGATTGAAGTCGAGGTTGTGGCCGACATGACGGTCATTAACCCGTTCGATTTTTTTATCGAGGACTATGCCGAGAAGGTTCCGTTTCATTATGAGCCGCATCTGCGCAAGGAGTTGGCACCCTACTTTGAAAAGGAAGAAGACGGCTCCCTACTCAACGACTGGCTGAAGCGGGTCGACCGCGCCAAGACGCCGACTGTCGATTTTCTGGTCAATCTCAACCGCCAGGTTTGGGAGTCAGTGCAGTATTCGATTCGCATGGAACCCGGAGTGCAGAGTTGCGAGCAGACTCTGGAGCGAAAGGTTGGCTCCTGTCGCGATTCTGCATGGCTCTTGGTCCAGATTCTGCGCCATCTGGGGTTGGCGGCGCGCTTTGTCTCCGGCTACCTGATTCAGTTGACCGCCGATGAAAAATCCCTGGATGGGCCTTCGGGCCCGGAAGCCGATTTCACCGACCTGCACGCCTGGGCCGAGGTCTTTATCCCCGGTGCTGGCTGGATCGGTCTTGACCCCACTTCGGGGCTGTTTGCCGGAGAAGGACACATCCCACTGGCCTGCACTCCGCATTATTCCAGCGCCGCACCGGTCACCGGTGCCACCGACCCATGCGAGGTGACGTTCGAGTTCGATAATGGTGTTGAACGCATTCATGAAGATCCACGGGTCACCAAACCCTACAGCGATGAGCAGTGGCAGTGCATCGACGCTTTGGGTGCGCAGGTCGATGACGACCTTTTGGCCGGTGATGTGCGCCTGACCATGGGGGGGGAGCCGACCTTTGTTTCCATCGATGACATGGAAGGGGCGGAATGGAACACCCGAGCTGACGGGCCGCACAAACGGCAGCTGGCCAATACCCTGATCAGGCGCTTGCGCAAAGTTTTTAGTCCCGGTGGGCTGCTTCATTTCGGCCAGGGAAAATGGTATCCCGGAGAACCGTTGCCTCGCTGGTCCTATGCCTGTTTCTGGCGCAAGGATGGCCAGCCGGTCTGGCAGGATTCCAATCTCCTTGCCGATCTGGACCGGGATGACCAAATGACCCATGAGCACGCCGAAAGGTATTTGTCAGAACTGGCCAAAACTCTTGGTGTCGAGCCCCAAAGGGTGATCCCAGGCTACGAGGATAGCTTTTATTATCTCTGGAAGGAAGGGACACTCCCCGTTAACGTCGATCCACTCAAGGCCAATCTCAAAGACCCCCTTGAACGACGCTATCTCGCCGAGCTTCTCGACCGGGGGCTCGGGATGCCGGCCGGCTATGTTTTACCATTGCACTGGAATTTCAGCCAGGGACGCTGGGTCACTGGTCCCTGGACCTTTCGCCGTGGGCATCTGTCTCTGATTCCGGGAGGATCAGCGATGGGGTTGCGTCTTCCTCTCGATTCGCTCCCATGGGTCGCCCCTGATCAGCGCGAAATACGGCCGGAACACGACCAGTTCGGAGAACTGCCGAGCCTGGCCGATTTCCATGGTGAAGTGGCTAATCGTTACCGGCAGTTTGAAGAGGCGGCTTCTCCCCCTGGGGTCAAGGAGCAGAACCCGGCCGACGATCCTGCCGAGGTACAGTGGGCCGAGGTTCCAAAAACAGCGATCTGCGCCGAAGCGCGGGATGGCAGATTACACCTTTTCCTGCCGCCGCTCACCATGCTCGAACACTACCTGGAGTTGATCGCCGCAATCGAGAGGACTGCGGCCGCCCTGGACTTTCCGGTGGTGATTGAGGGGTACGAACCTCCCCGAGACTACCGGCTGGAAAGACTGCTGGTCACCCCCGATCCCGGGGTGATCGAAGTCAATATTCACCCGGCCCGTAGCTGGCGGGAGTTGGTTGACAACACCACGACTCTCTATGACCAGGCACGTCTGAGCCGGCTCAGTACCGAGAAGTTCATGCTCGACGGCCGCCATACAGGGACTGGCGGCGGAAATCACATTACCATCGGTGGACCGACGCCTGCCGACAGCCCGGTTTTGCGGCGCCCCGATCTGTTGCGCAGTCTAGTCACTTACTGGCAGCATCATCCGGGGCTCTCCTACCTGTTCTCCGGGATGTTTGTCGGCCCGACCAGTCAGGCTCCACGAGTCGACGAGGCGCGCAACGATGCTCTCTACGAACTGGAGATTGCCTTTCAGCAGATGCCGCAAGGAGAGGTTCCTGCCCCCTGGCTGGTCGATCGCCTGCTGCGTAACCTGCTTATCGACATGACTGGCAACACTCATAGAGCGGAGTTCTGCATCGACAAACTCTATTCACCCGACAGCCCTTCCGGGCGGCTCGGCCTGGTTGAACTGCGGGCCTTCGAGATGCCACCTCATGCGCGGATGAGCCTGGTGCAGAACCTGTTGCTGCGCACCCTGATCGCCTGGTTCTGGAAACAGCCCTATCAGCATAACCTGGTGCGCTGGGGGACCGAACTGCACGACCGGTTCTTGCTCCCGCATTATGTTCGGGACGACTTGAAGCAGGTCGTTGCTGATCTGAACCGGGCGGGCTACTCGTTCGAGATCTCCTGGCTCGATCCATTCTTCGAGTTTCGCTTTCCTCATTTCGGTACAGTTCAAGTCGATAACATCGAACTTGAGTTGCAATTCGCCATTGAACCCTGGCATGTACTCGGAGAAGAGATGGGGAGTCAGGGGACCGCCCGCTTTGTCGATTCCTCGGTCGAACGGTTGCAGGTTCGCGTCAGAGGTATGATCGAGCCACGCCATGCCCTGGTCTGCAATGGCCGTCGCCTTTCGTTGCGTAGCACTGGTTGTCACGGTGAGTATGTTGTCGGAGTTCGCTATCGGGCCTGGCAGCCCCCTTCAGCACTGCACCCGACCATCAGACCGCATTCGCCGCTGGTCTTCAAGGTGATCGATACCTGGACGGGGCAGGGGATCGGTGGTTGCACCTACCATGTCTCCCACCCGGGGGGGCGTAGCTACGATGTCTTTCCGGTCAATGCTTTCGAGGCAGAAGCCCGCCGTATCACCCGGTTCTGGGACCTCGGTGGAACCCCCGGTGCCACTCAGACGATTCAACCGTCTCCAGGTGGAGTTTGGGAGTTCTCTCCGGAGGCAGGGCCCCTAGGGCCTGTCACTGTTCCTCCCGAGGAGGAGATCAATCCGGAATTCCCGTATACCGTGGATTTGCGCTGGATGCCTGTCGTATAATTTCCAATTTAAACGTCGGGTCCGATTGGTGTTTCAACGCACTGATCCTGTGACGATGACGACTTTTTTTGGCAAGGATGTTCCGTGCCCCATAACAAAACCAGGCCGACTTCGCCCCTCAGCCAGCATTACGCGACGCAGCTCAATAGCTATGACGAAGTTTTTCGGAGCGAGGGCGAGCTTCAGCCTCACTGGCAACCTCTATTGCGTGAGATCGACCGACTTGGCCCTGCAGGGCTAAAGCGGCGCAGTCAGGTCGCGCAGCGATTGCTGCGCGAAAATGGCGTTACCTTCAATGTGTTCGACGGCTTGCGCGGCATGTCACGCCCCTGGCATCTCGATCCAATTCCCTTGCTGATCAGTGCCGAGGAATGGTCGGTTATTGAGCAAGGTCTGCTGCAAAGGGCCGAACTGCTTAACCTGATTTTTTTGGACATCTATGGCCCAGGTAAACTGGTTAAGAACGGTCTGCTCCCGCCGGAACTGGTCTTTTCCCATACGGGTTTTCAGCGCTGCTGCTTTGACCTTGCCCTCCCTCGTGAGCGCCCGCTGGTGCTCTGCTCATCAAATCTCGCCCGCGGACCTGACGGGCGGATGTGGATTATCGATGATCGGGTACAATCTCCGTCCGGAGCCGGTTACGCCCTGGAAAGCCGCATGGTGATGACCAAGATCGCTCCGCACCTGTTCCGCGACTCCCATGTCAAGCGGCTGGCCAGCTTTTTCCAGCCGCTGCGCGACCGCTTGGCTAAGCTTGCACCACAAAACCGCGATAACCCACGGATCGTTATCCTGACGCCTGGGCCCTACAGTCCGTCCTACTTCGAACACGCTTATCTGGCGAACTACCTTGGATATGCCCTGGTACAGGGGGCTGATCTCAGTGTGCGCGATGGCCGGGTGTGGCTCAAGTCTCTCGAAGGGCTGCATCAGGTCGATGTGATCCTGAGACGGCTTGACGATTCTTTCTGCGATCCCCTTGAG
>PKTY01000075.1 GCA_002869725.1 Desulfuromonas sp.
TGTTGATCGGCTTGGGTTTGTCGGTGATGGCTGCCAAAACGGTCTCCTGCCCATCCACGGGCAACCAGGCCGACTGCAATCGGCCACTGCTGCTGGCTTCATTAATCAATCTCTGTGTTTTGGGCGCCTTTTACGGGGCGACGGTCTACGAATGGCTGTTCGTGCGCTGAGTTTCATACTGCTACTTGTTCTGTGCTGTGGGCCGGCAGCGGCCTGCTTCGGTCCCAAGCTCTATGTCGGTGTGCCCGCTGGTGGTTCGTCCGATCTGCTCTTTGCCCTGGTAACCCTCTATGTTCAGGAAAAGACCGGGGTGGAGAGTTTGCGTGTCGACCTTGCACCGGATGTCGACCCGTTGAGCGAACTGGCCGCCGACCGTCTTGACCTGGTCCTGGTTGAGGGTGACGGGGCCAACGACCATCCCGGCAGGATTTTTTCGGTCGATGGTTACCCGGTTGTCGTGGCCGGGTCGCGTCCTCTTGATGAGCTCCAGTTCACGACAGTGGTGCCGGCGGTCCGCAAGCTCGAAACTTTGGTGACTCCGCAAGATATTGCCGCTCTGCTCGTCAGGGTGGATGAGGGGGCTTCCGCCATGGCGGCGGTACGCCGCCTGATGATGACACGGCGGTGGATCTGATGGGCCGCAACGTTCTGTTACTGATTTTGCTGGTCGGTCTGGTGGGCGGCTGTGCATCCTCGATGAGCGTTTCGTCGCGAGTTGAGCGCGAGCCAACCGTCTATGCCGGAGTCTATGGCGAAGACCTGGTCTGGTCAGGGCAGGTCACCATGGACGGGGATGTCCTGATCCTCGAAAACGCCCGTCTGACGATTCTTCCCGGCACCGAGGTTCTGGTGACGCCGGCCGAAGGGACGCAGATCGATCCAGAGTATCTCTCCTCATTGACCGAACTTCTGGTGCGCGGCCGTCTCGATATCCAGGGGAGTGCGGCTGAACCGGTTCGCTTTGTGGCGGCCAACTCCGTTTTCGGCGAGGACTACGCCTGGGCCGGAATCATTCTCGATCAGGCCGGGGAAAGCCGTATCGTTCACGCTGAAATCGTTCGGGCTGAAACGGCGATCCGCACCGTCAGCTGTTCGCCGCTCATTGAAGGGAACCTGATCAGTCACTGCCGTTACGGAATCGTTACCCAACAGCAGAGCCACCCAAAGGTTCTCGACAACACCATTCGCAACGGTGAGGGCGGTCTCTTCTGCTGGGGAGGCTCCAATCCCTACCTCAAAGGGAACCGGATCATTGACCATGATGAGGAAGGTGTTTTCGTCGATGCCGGCAGCCGCCCCTGGCTCGATCGCAACACCATCAGCGGCAACAGCATTGGACTTGCCATCTATCCCCGCGATCTGCCCTTTGATCCGTTCGCGATCAGCAACAACCGGCAAGATGTGCGTTTTCTGGGGAGCCAGGGTCTGGCAGGCGAGGACCCATGAGGAGGGCGACGTTGCTTCTGGTCGGCTGCTTGTTGCTGGTCGCCATGCCGCTCGTGGCTGAGGCCGAGGTTCTGGTCTATCACGGCGAGCAGACTCTTTATGCTGACACCGTTTGGGACGGTGAGGTGCTGATAGACGGAATCTTGACGGTGGCCCCCGGTGTGACGCTTGAAATCCGCCCCGGCAGCCGTGTCCGTTTTACCCGTTTAGACACTAATGGCGACGGCGTTGGTGAGCATGAGATTTTTTCCCAGGGGACGGTACTGGCCATCGGCACCGAGCAGCAGCCGATCCTGTTCACTTCGGCCGAAGCTACGCCACGCCGTGGTGACTGGGGGGCGCTCAACATGATGGTCAGCGAGCAGGATAACCGTTTGGTCCACTGCCGGGTTGAATACGCTTACAGGGGATTTCATGCCCACTTTTCCAAAGCCAGCCTTTCCGCTGTCGAGTTCCGCTATAACTTGCGCGGGGCGCAGTTCCAGGAATCCCAGGTTGTGATCGACTCCTGCCGTTTTATCGACAACAGCAACGGCCTTCAGTTTCGAAACAGTCGGGTCGAGTTGAGTCACTCTCTGGTGAGCGGCAGTCACTGGGGGGTGCGCTGTGTCTACAGTGACGTCGTGATGCGCAACTGCACGATCAGCGACAACCTGATCAACGGGTTTAATATGCGCGATGGCAGCCTGCTGGCCCATGGCAACCGGATTGTCGGCAACCGTCGTGGGCTCTACCTGCAGCGTAGCCGTGGCGACATTGGTCATAATCGGCTGGCCGATAACAGCGAGCATGGCATTTTTCTTGAAGACTCAACGGTCGAACTGGCCATGAATCTGATCAGCGCCAATGGTCGTTCCGGAGTGCGCTGGCTCAACAGTGAGGGGCGAATCGCCGGGAACCGGATCAGCGACAACGGTGTTTATGCGCTGATCAACGACGGGACCACTTCTGTCTCGGCCCGCAACAATTGGTGGGGAACCGACGATGTCGATCTGATCGGTCTGGCTGTGCGTGACGGGCAAGATCGTCCCGGTGCCGGGTCGGTCGATGTCCGCTATCCGCTGGCACGCCCTTTGTCCGGACCGTATCGTTTGGAGTAACAATGAACCTGCTGAACCTGCGCTTGACTTTTGTGTCGCTGCTGCTGTTGACACCTCTGCTGCTTGTTTCATGTAATCAAGCTCCAACCGGGACTCCGGTCAAGATCGGTTACATGAACTGCAACAGTGCCGCCGAGACCCTGCAGCGTTTCCGACCGCTGACTGCTTATCTGCAGCGGGAACTCGGGGTCCCCTGTGAGGCGGTTCCGGTCGATACCCAGGATTTTGAAGAGCGTTTTGCCGCGGCAGAATTCGATTTCGGTCACTTCAACAGTCTGCTCTACGTGATACTCAAGGAGAATCAGGATATCGAACTGCTCGCCACCGAGATGCGCGGCCAGTATGGGTCGGGGACTGCCGGAGCGATCATCGTGCGCAGCGACAGTTCGATCCAGTCCCTAGACGATCTGCGCGGAAAACGCATGCTCTACGGACCGCAACTGGCGCCGACCGGTTATCTGGCCCAGTACGATCTGATGCTTGAGGCCGGCCTCGATCCCGAGCGGGACCTGGCTTACTATGCCATCCCTCATGGCTCCTTCAAGCATGAGAAGGTCATTTACGGGGTCTATTTCGGCGAATACGATGTTGCTGCGGCTCCGGCTCTCGATCTTGAACTGATGATTCGCGACGGCAAGGTCAGCGCCGACGATTTCAGGGTCCTTGCCCAGAGCCAAGTCATCCCCTACTGTACCTTTGGAGCGGCGAAAAGTGCCGATCGTCAACTGGTCGACAAGTTTAGACGGGCACTCCTCGACCTCACGCCGGAGACTACGGTCGAAATTGATGGCGAACAGGTCAGGGTCCTCAAGTCGGCCTGGATCGACGGTTTCGAGGCTCTTCAGGACCAGAACTACGACCCGATCAGGGCCATGGCCAAGCGGGCTAACATGCCTCCCTATCAGGAGTTCTGAGCAGTGTTGAAAGATCGCTACGACCAGCTGTTGGTCGCCGGCCTGATTCTGGCCTTGGCAGGTCTCGCGGCTCTGCTTTTTTTCGCCGAAGCCAGCCCAGGTATGGCTTCAACCGGCCTGAGTTCTTCCAGACAGCTTGAAAAAGAGATGCTCAGCCAGGCCCGTTTGAGCCTGATCGAACGTCGCTACGCACCGGTGGTGGCTTTGCGTGACCGTGGTGATCTGCCCGCTGCACTCCTCAAACTCGAAGAACTCGCCCGCGATCTGCCCGGTGAGGTGCACAGCAATCTGCTGCGTGGAGAAGTGCTGTTTCTCATGGGACAGGTCGACAGGGCTCTGACCCAGTTTGCCTTAGCGGTGCGTGGAAATGGCGATTATATCGATTCGGCCAGTCCGCTGAACCGGCGCACCCTGATCGAGGGGGTACTGGCTCAAGGGCTACCGCAGGTGCGCGACCGGTTGCGTGTTCAGCCTGACAGTCGAGTACTGGAGGAGGTGGTCAAAGATGGCTACTACCTGCAAAGCCGTCTGGCCGGAGGGTGCGAGTGACAGCCGCTCTGCGCGATCGTCATTTTTTATTGGTGCTGGTCGCTGGTGGCGCAGCCGGGGTGTTGGGCGTGCTCCTGGCGCTGTGGGGCAACCCCCAGAACAGCGGGATTTGCGTCTCCTGTTTCATCGAGAACGCAGCCGGTGCGGTCGGTCTGCATGACAATGAGCGGATGCAGTATCTGCGTCCGGAATTGATCGGTTTCGTTCTCGGGGCGCTCGGCTGTTCCCTGGTTTTCAAGGAGTTTCAGTCGCGCGGTGGCAGCAGCCCGATGGCGCGCCTGGTTGCGGGACTGTTTCTGATTGTCGGCAGCGCGGTCTTCATCGGCTGTCCGATCAAGCTGTTTTTGCGCTTGACTGCCGGTGACCTCTCGGCCCTCAGTAGAGTGGTCGGCCCGGTGGCCGGGGTCTGGCTCGGTCTGCAGGGGCTGGCTCGCGGCATCGACCTTGGTCGCAGCAGGTCAGAGCGGGGAGGGAGCGGGCTGATGGTTCCTGTCCTGTTTCTGCTGCTCCTGGTTTTTCTGCTGGTCCGCCCATCGTTCATCCTTTTCTCGGAGCGTGGCAGCGCGGCTCAGCATGCCCCTTATCTGATCTCTCTTGGAGTCGGGCTGCTGCTCGGTGGGTTGGCCCAGCGCAGTCGCTTCTGCATCACCGGTAGTGTCCGTGACACCCTGCTGATGGGGCGACGCAGCCCGCTGTTCTGGGGATTATGCGTCTTTGTGGGTGGTGCGTTGGTGACCAGCCTAGTGACTGGTCAGTTTGATCTCGGCTTGTATGGACAGCCTGGAGCCCACAGCGAGTATTTGTGGAGCTTTCTCGGTATGCTGTTGGTCGGCTGGCTGTCGGTACTGATCGGCGGCTGCCCGTTTCGCCAGCTGGTCAAGGCTGGGGAAGGGGACGCCGACGCCGGCTTGGTGGTGGTCGGTATGCTGCTTGGCGGTGGATTGGTCCAGAGTTGGGGGATCGCAGCCACTGCAGCCGGGGTGTCTTTGGCCGGCAAGGCCGCTGTCCTGGTTGGTCTGGCCTTCATCATGGTGCTCAGCCTCTTTAGTCGCGAGAGAGCGTCAGATTAACAGGACCCAGGCTTCGGGTTGGACGGCATCGTAAGAAAGGATCGATTGTGAATAGACCGCAACGCAACCGCGAGATTGTCTGGCGGGTCGAGAAGCGCCGCCGGGCGGAGGTCCTCGATGCTCTGCAGGCTGGTGAAGAATGCCCTGATATCGGTACCGTAACCCTGATCCAGTCGGGGATGATGCACCAGCTCAACCTGGTCGGCGGGATGATCTGGGAACGGTGCGATGGCGAACACAACATCGGTCAGATCGTTACCGAATTGGCCGTCGAGTTTGCTGTCCCCGAGGCGGAGCTTGAGGCAGATGTCAATGAGTTCGTGGCCGACCTGGCGGAGAAAGGATGGCTGGTCGATGGCGTTTGATCTTGAAGCTTTCTCGGCCCCGTTGACGTTCAACTGGACGCTCTCCTATCGGTGCAATTTTTCTTGCGACCACTGCTACAGTCGCGACGAAAGTTGTCCGGAGTTGGAGACTGCTGATATCCTGCGCATCGTCGATATTCTGGCCGAGCAGCAGGTGCCATTCATCAACTTCGGCGGCGGGGAACCGTTGATCCGCAAGGATCTTTATGATGTTGCCGCCTATGCCAGCGCCAAGGGGTTGAATGTCTCGATGAATTCCAACGGCTGGCTGCTCGACCGGGACGCTGCGCTGCGCCTCAAGGATGCCGGCTTCAAAAGTGTCGGGATCAGTCTCGACAGTGCCGACCCCGTGCTTCACGATGATTTCCGTAACATGCCGGGATCCTGGGAAAGGGGAGTTGCAGCGCTTGACGCCTTGGCGGAAGTTGGTTTGAAAAGCACCATGAGTTCAGTGATCTCACGCATCAACCATCAGAGCTTTTGTGAACTTCTCGACCTAGCTCGCAACCACCATGTCAGGCAGGTCTACCTGCATAATTTTAAGTGCAGTGGACGCGGCTTCAAAAACCGCCAGGAGCTCGATCTCGATCCCGAAGAGTGGCAGGCTTTCTACCTGCAGGCGCTTGGCGTCAAGTCCCAAACCAGCGACCTGACCATCTCTTTCTATGACCCAGTGATCGCTTCTTTGCCTGGCTATGAGGAGCAGTCGCTGGTCAAAGGGAGTAGCTGCGGTAAACTTTCGCTTCATTTGCGTCCCAACGGCGATATCACCCCCTGCGGCTTTATCCCATTGGTCGTCGGCAATATTCTTAAAGACGAATTCGAATCGATCTGGTTCGATTCTCCGGTTCTCAAGGCGATGCGTGGCAAGGAGGCGACTGGCAAGTGCGCAGGCTGCAGCGCCTTCGAAGACTGCCAGGGTGGATGCACGGCCCGGGCCTTTGCCACCACCGGCGATTTCAACCAACCCGACCCACACTGCTGGAAATAGTGGGTCAGAAAGGAGTGTGACTTATGAAAAAGTACAGCAAGCCGCGTGTGACGGGCTCATCCAACGTGCACCCCTGCTGAATTGTGGTCTTGATTGAGATCATAGGCCGGCCCGTTCCCCAGACCTGCAAACAGCTCTGTTCTCAGCGACAATTGTCGGACAGTTTTTTAAAAGGCGATTCGTGGAGTTGCTGCAGTGAGTCTTGATCTGCTAGATGCCCCCTTGCGCTTAACCTGGGCGATTGCGGGAAACAGATCGCCGCTGAACACAGCGCAACTGTCGACCATTGCCGGGCGCATCGCTGATGCCGGTCTGTTTTTTGTGACCCTGGACAATGCTCCACTTCTCAATCCGGCTTGGCGGTGTCTGGTTGAATGTCTGGTTGACCAAGGGTGCCAGGTCAGGTTGGTCTGTCAGGGGTCGGATGACGAACTGGAGCAGCTGACAGCTTTGGCCGAGCGCTCTGTTGAGCTACTGTTTGATGTTGCACGGTTGGTGAATGGTCAAAACGGGTTGCTCGATCTTGCGGTCCTGACCTCAACTCTGGAAAAGATGCGCACCATCGGTTTTGATCCAGCGCTCAGCCTGACTCCCCTGCGCCACCATTTACCGGCTATCCCTAAGCTGTTACGCTTTTGTCAGGATCATAAGGTTCGCCGTCTACGTCTGCCCAATGCGACGATTGTCGGCAGTTTTGCCGGCTATGGGCCGGGTGACTTGCCGAACTGGCCGGACCTGCAGAATTTCTCCCAGCACTGGGCGGAGCAGACCTGGGAGGGCGGAGACTGGCCGATCCTGGAGATCCATGACCTTTTTCTGTGGGAGATCCTCACCCCTGGAGACCTGAAATCCCGTGCTGAATATGGAGGTTGTCAAGCCGGCAACAGCCTGGCGCATGTCGATGATGATGGCCAACTTCACCCCTGCTCTGCCTGGCCTCATCTCCTCGGGTCACTGCTTACATCCTCTCTGGAGGAGCTCTGGCAGGGAACTGAGCGCTTCGCAGTGCGTCGCCTGGTCGAGCAAGCGCCTCAGGGCTGTGTCGGGTGCCGCGACCTGGCTCTCTGTCAGGGCGGTTGCCGCGGACTGGGAATCACCCTCAATCGGGAATGTGGCGAACGTGATCTGATGTGTCGCGGACCGCGCTGAAAGCGCTTGACTACCCAGGATATGTAATTGATGACCATCTATCTCGACAACGCTGCCACCTCCTTCCCCAAACCTGACAGTGTGGTTAAAGCCGTCGAACAGACCCTTCGCCATAATGCAGCCAACCCGGGTCGGGGAGGGCATCACTTGTCTCTCGAAGCAGGGCGGCTGGTGATGGAGACCCGCGAAGTGCTTGCCAATCTGTTCGGTATCGGCGATGCGGCTTCGGTAGCGTTCACCGCCAACGCGACCGAAGCAATCAATATCGGCCTGTTTGGGCTGCTTAAACACGGAGACCGGGTCGTCACCACCAGCATGGAACATAATGCCGTGGTCAGGCCGCTCTATGCCCTCTCTCAGCAGGGAGTCGAGGTCGTCAGTGTGGCGGCCGACCGACAGGGGAGGGTTGCCGCTGCTGACCTGATGGCCGCCTGTTGTCCCGGCACCCGGATGCTGGTGATGAGCCATTGCTCGAATGTAACCGGGACTCTTCAGCCGATCGAGGAGATCGGACCCTGGTGCCGGCAGCGGGGAATCCTGTTCATGGTCGATGCGGCCCAGAGTGCCGGGCTGTTCCCGATCGACGTCGAGGAGCAGGCAATCGACCTGCTGGCTGTTCCGGGACACAAATCGCTGCTCGGTCCTCCCGGGACGGGGTTTCTCTATGTGCGTCCCGACCTGCATCTGCGTCCGCTGATCTATGGCGGTACTGGCACCTACTCCAGTTCCGAGAGTCAGCCAGAGGAGATGCCGGAACGTCTGGAGAGCGGCACTCTCAATACCATCGGTCTGGCAGGACTCAAAGCGGCTGCTGAGTTTCTTGAACAGACCGGGCTGGAAAGAATCCGCGTCCACGAGCAGGCTTTGCTGGCCCAACTCATCGAGGGATTACGGGGATTTCAGCAGATCAGCCTTTATGGCCCCCTTGACTCCGACCATCACGGTGGAGCCCTTTCATTGGCGGCAGAAGGGGTCGACCCGGCAACAATGGGCTTCCGGCTCGACCGCGAATATGGTATCTGTTGTCGAGTGGGATTGCACTGTGCGCCTCAGGCCCACCGAACGATCGGCACCTACCCCATCGGCACGGTCCGGCTCAGCCCCGGATATTTCAATACCTCTGCCGACATTGATCGGGTCCTGTCAGCAGTTCATGAGCTGGTGGTCTAGGCAAAAGACGAAAAACGATTTCCGAATCCGGGAGTGATCATGAAACGCCTGTTACAAA
>PKTY01000074.1 GCA_002869725.1 Desulfuromonas sp.
CATGGCCCCTTCTGCCCATGGGGCTGTTGCTCTGCTCCCCGTTCCCCTTGAGCTCCCAGGCGGAGAATATCCGTTGTTGGCTGCCATTGCCGACCGGCGAGGCCGAACCACGGCGGTCGAACTTGTGCTGACGGTGACTTCCGGAGAACGACCTGTTGAGCAGTTGAGCCTGCCGGAGCGAATGGTCACTCCACGTGCCCCCGAAATTCTGGCCAGGATCGAGCGAGATCGCAGAAATTTGGCCGACCTGTTCGCGGTGCGCAGTGAGCGCTTGTGGGACGACTTTGTCCGGCCGGTGGCCGATCCGGTCAGCAGCATCTTCGGCAAGCGGCGGTTTCTCAACGGGCAACCGCGCGCTCCCCATAGCGGTACCGATTTTCGCAGCTCGCGGGGAACTCCGGTGCGAACCATTGCTGCCGGGCGCACCGTTATGGTCTCCGAGCTGTTCTATACCGGTCGGACGGTGGTGGTTGATCATGGTGCGGGGCTGCTCTCGTTGTATGCGCATCTTTCATCCAGCGATCTTCTGCCGGGGCAATTTCTTGCTGCGGGAGAGACGGTCGGCTTGGTCGGCAGTACCGGTCGCTCGACCGGTCCCCACCTGCACCTGACCGTCAGGCTGCACGGCGAACGGGTCGACCCGTTGGCTCTTATCGAGCTGATGGCGCAACGTTCCTGATGTCGCTGTTTTAGGCAGCGAAGGTTCTTGACACCCGTAAAGACGCGTGGTGTTATCAATTTCGAAGAGCAAAGACGGTGAAAACAAGCCGTAGGAGGTTCTGCTTTTGGCAAGACATATCAAGGTGAAGGCTGAACAGCCGACTTTTGAACAGGCCATGCACGCGCTGGAAGAGGCTGTTGCCAAGCTGGAGAAGGGGGATCTCCCTCTTGACCAGGCATTGGACTGTTTCACAGTGGGAATTGAGGGCGCAAGCCGTTGTCGCGCACTGCTCAAGGATGTGGAGACCCGGGTCGAACAGCTGCTCGAGCGGGCCGATGGCAGCCTGGAGCTTGAGCCTTTCGCCGACGGTGGTGAGGATCATGGCTGAGTTCGATTTGCAGGCGTACCTCACCCAGCACACCGAGCTGGTCGATGCCGCGTTGCAGACGTGGTTGCCGGCTGGGGACCTCTTGCCCGGGAGACTGCACGAGGCCATGCGCTATTCGGTGTTTGCCGGTGGCAAACGGTTGCGGCCGGTTTTGATGATGGCTGCTGCCGAGGCGGTCGGTGGCCGGCCCGAGCAGGTACAGCATGCGGCCTGCGCCATGGAAATGCTCCACACCTATTCGCTGATTCACGATGACCTGCCGGCCATGGACAATGACGACTACCGGCGCGGTCGTCTGACCAGTCACAAAGTCTATGGCGAGGCCATGGCCATTCTGGCCGGCGACGCCCTGCTGACAGAGGCGTTCCGTCTGCTGGCCGATCCCCGGGCCAATGCCACTGTTCCGCCTGCGACGACCGCCCGGGTCATTGAACTGGTCGCCCGCTACGCCGGCTCGCGGGGAATGGTCGGAGGCCAGGTCGTCGATATGGAGTCGGAAGGGAAGACCATCGATCAACCGACTCTGGAATATATTCACACCCATAAAACCGGTGCGTTGATTCTGGCCTCGATCCAGGTCGGTGGGCTTCTCGCTGGTGGGGATGATGACGATCTGCAGGCACTGACCCGTTATGGCGAAGCGGTTGGACTTGCTTTTCAGATTGCTGACGACATTCTCGATGTGGTGGGTGACCAGGCGGCGCTCGGTAAGCAGGTTGGCGCCGACCAAGCGCGCGGCAAGGCGACTTATCCGGCCCTGATCGGCCTGGATGCCGCTCGGCAAAGAGCCGATGAACTCTGTCTTCTGGCGCTCGATTCTCTGTCGCGCTTCGGCATCGAATCCGACCCGCTGCGGCAGATTGCCCGCTATATCGTCAAGCGAACTTCCTGAATCGACGGATACTCTGACATGTCTGAAATATTGCACCAAACGGATCCCCTCCGGGCACTCAAGGCGTTGCCGGTCGATCGGCTCCCTGAGGTCGCCCGCGAACTGCGGCAGGTTATCATCGAAACCGTCGCCAAGAACGGCGGACACCTGGCCAGTTCTCTCGGGGTTGTTGAATTGACCATTGCTCTGCACCGCGCGTTCGATTCCCCCAGCGACAAAATCGTCTGGGATGTTGGACACCAGGCTTATGCCCACAAGCTGTTGACCGGTCGGGCGTCACGGTTTCACACGCTACGCCAACTCGATGGGATCAGTGGCTTCCCTAAATGCGGAGAGAGCCCCCATGACTGTTTCGATGTTGGCCATTCCAGCACCTCGATTTCGGCGGCTCTCGGCATGGCCGCCGCTCGTGACATTCAGGGCGAAGGAAACCGGGTGGTGGCGGTGATTGGTGATGGTTCCCTGACCGCAGGTCTCGCCTTCGAGGCGCTTAATCAGGCCGGCCACCTGAAAAAAAATCTTATTGTGATCCTCAACGATAACGAGATGTCTATTTCTCCCAATGTCGGGGCGCTCTCGGCATTTTTCAGCCGGCAGTTGACTTCTGATTTTTTCGTGCGCATGAAGCGCGAAACTGAAAATTTTCTCGATAACGTGCCGAGGATCGGCAAAGATCTGCGCCGGTTGGCAAAAAAGGTCGAAGAATCGGTGAAGGGGTTTCTGACTCCAGGGATGCTGTTCGAAGCCTTCGATTTCGACTATGTCGGCCCGATCGATGGCCACAAGCTCGATGAGCTGGTTGAGATGCTCGATAACGTCAAGCGCATGGATGGCCCGATCCTGGTCCATGTCCTGACCAAAAAAGGGAAGGGGTTTGCTCCGGCTGAACAAAACCCGTCCGTTTTTCACGGGGTCGGTCCCTTCGACCCGGTCAGTGGCGCTCTCAGTAAGGGAGCGCCGCAGCCGCCGAGCTACACGGCGGTTTTCGGCGAAACCCTGGTCGAACTCGGTGAGACGGACAGGCGGCTGGTCGCCATAACTGCCGCGATGCTCGAAGGGACTGGTCTGAAACTTTTTTCCGAACATTTCCCCGAGCGTTTTTTTGATGTCGGCATCGCCGAACAGCACGCTGTGACCTTCGCCGCCGGTCTGGCCACGGCTGGTGTCCGTCCGGTCTGCGCCATCTACTCGACTTTTCTGCAACGCGCCTATGACAACCTGCTGCATGATGTCTGCCTGCAGAACCTGCCAGTGACTTTCGCTCTCGATCGCAGCGGGCTGGTCGGGGCCGATGGCCCGACCCATCACGGCGTTTTCGACCTTTCTTTCCTGCGGCATCTTCCCAACCTGGTGGTCATGGTGCCACGTGACGAGAACCAGTTACGTCATGTTATGGCGACGGCCTTGGCTCATGACGGCCCGGTGGCTTACCGTTATCCGCGAGGGAACGGATTGGGACTGCCGGCTGTTGCACCACAGATCTTGCCGATGGGGCGTGGGGAGATCCTCCGTGAAGGTCGGGATGGCGTCATTCTGGCGGTGGGGAGTCTCGTTGCCGAAGCTGTGGCTGCCGCCGAACTGCTCGCCACAGAGGGGGTCGAGCTTGCGGTTGTCGATCCGGTGTTCGTGAAACCGCTGGATGATTCTCTGATTGTCGGTTTGGTTGAGACCAGCGGATTTGCAGTAACTGTCGAGGAGAATGTGTTGCAGGGGGGGTTCGGCTCCGCCGTCCTTGAACTGCTTGCCGAGCGTTCTGTGCAGGCAAAAATTGTGCGTATCGGTCTGCCGGACCGGTTTGTCGAACAAGGGTCTCAGCAGGAGTTGCGCCGTCGCTACGGGCTGGATGCAGCGGGGATTCGAACTGCGATCAGAGCTGCAGTGGAAAACAAGTGATTCTGCAGAAGCTGTCTACTCGGCCGCGCCGACGCCGTCTTCTCCCCAGGCGGCAGCCCGGTTATGCCCCGATTTTTTGGCAGAAGCAAGGGCCTGATCGGCAAGGCTGAGCAGTTCGTAGATATTTTTACTGTCGTTCGGAAACTGGCTGATACCGAATGACATACTGAGCCCTTTATCCGAAGGTGCCTCCCCCCCCAAGTCGAACTCTTCGTCAATGACCTGACTGCGCAGCTTCTCGGCCGCCGCCAGCGCCCCCTTCTTGTCGGTCTTCGGTAGCAGGATCACAAACTGTTCGGAGCCGAAACGACAGGTCAGATCGATCCCCCTGGTATGTCTGAGCAGCAATTGGCCGGCCTGGCGCAGCAGGGTGTCGGAGCGCAATTTTCCATAGGTTTCGCTGAAGTTCCTGAAGTGATCGACTTCACACATGATAATCGAGAAGTAGGAGCTGAAGCGACGTGCCTGGGCAACTTCGCGTTTGAGAATCTCTTGGAACTGGCGGCGGTTGGCCAGTCCGGTCAGTTCATCGGTGTTGCTCAGGTTACGCGTTTTTTCCAGCAGTTGGTTGTTGTCAATAGCGATGGCCGTCTGGTTGGCTATTGCCTGAACCAGTTTGATCTCCGAACTTGAGAAGCCGTCGATCAGTTTCTTGTGCAGATTCATGATCCCGCACAGACGCCCTTTGACCACCAGAGGGACCGAGACCATCGACCCACGGGTCACAATCTGGCCGTGGTAGCTGAGGTTGCGGGTGTCTTCGTCAAGGTTGCGCACATAGATCATGCGCTGGCTCTGGGCGGCTTCACCGGTGATTCCCTGGTCGAAGGTGAAGCGGATATTGCGCAGCACATCGAAATCGATGCCGGCTGTTCTCACCACTTCAAGTGTGCTTTCTCCCTTGTTGTAGATCAGAAGCACCAGGTGGTCGCAACCAAGCGTTTCATTGATGACCTGCAGGATGCGGTCGAACAGCACCGTCAGATCGCTGGAGGTGGTCATGGCCTGGTTGAGTTGGTAAATCGCCGACATTTCGCGTTGCAGGGCGTGAAGGTCATGCTGGATCTTGAGCGTATCGCGTTGCTTGCGCTCCAGGACCGCTTCCTGTTTATGTTTTTCTGTCTCCAGCGCTTGCTCGATGTCGGCGGCCGAGCGCTTTTGATAGTTCTGCTCGAGGTTTTCGAGCATCAGGTTGAAGGAGTGACAGACATCGCCAATCTCATCATTGGTCAACTCCTCAAGCTTGAAGGAAAACTCTCCGCGACTGATCCTGCGGGCTGAGTCTCCAAGTTGTCTGATCGGTTTGATGAGATTGCCGATGATGCGAAAATAGATCACCATCCCGACCAGCAGGGCTCCGATGATAGACGCGATCATGCCGACACCGAGTCGCTCCTGGGCAGTCGCACCGTGCGCCATGGAAGTCTCAACGAAAAGAAAAACCAGATCACTGTTCCCCAGCGGGATCGCCGAGACCTGATGCCGCTCGGTTCCATGTTCGGGTTCCTCAATAGTGAAGTAAAGACGTTCACCGCGGCTGGCCGCTGTAAATTGTGCCGGAGTCAGAGGGTTAGGACTGACGTCGCTGTGACTTCTGGCAATGACTTCCCCTTCGAGGGTCATCAACGCAGCTTTGACCTGCAGAGGGTTGGCGACGCTGTACAGGAACTGTCCCCCCATTTCGGTAGCAAGGAGAAGGATTTGGCTGAGTTCGCCGTCGACATGAATCGGTGCCGCAACCATCAGTACCGGCAGGGGACCTAAATTGTTGCTGTAGCGGAAGCGGATTTGCCCGCTTCGCTGAACTTGCTCGAAGAGGCTGATGAGACTCTGATTTTGTAACAGCGGAGCGATTTCGACCGGGTAGAAGGTGACGGAGACGTTTTCCTGCTCCAGGGTATTGAACAGGCGATCCTGGATGATGCCGATTTCATCCTGACCTTCGAATCGGGTAGCGAGGGAAGAGAAATGCTGCAGAAAGACGGCGTAGACCTCCAGCAGCGATTCCTGTTTCTTGAATTCGCGGAACAGGATCTCCTGGGTGGCCAGGAGCCGTTCGTCGGCTGTTGCGGTGGTCGCCGTGCGCAGCAGATGCAAGGCGCCGCTGGTCGCGGCAACTCCGAGCAAGACGAGAATGATGATGAAGGGGGTAAACAGCTTCGAGCGCAGACTGTTGCCGCGCAAAGCTTGGCGGGGCGTGGCAAGTGTCTCTTTTGATTGAGTCATGGGCTACTTGGGTAGCAGCCCCTGTTCGCATATCTCCAGAAAGGCTGCGGCAACATCGGGATCAAACTGGCTCCCGCTGTGGTCCTTGATCTCCTGCACCGCAATTTCGTGAGAAAGGGCTTTGCGGTACGGACGATCAGACGTCATGGCGTCGTAGGTGTCGCACACGGCGAGAATTTTTGCCTCGATGCGCATCTGGTTCCCGCGCAGACTGTTCGGGTACCCTCGGCCGTCGAATCGCTCGTGATGTTGAGCGATGATCTCGCAAATTGGTGCCAAAAACTTGATAGGTTCAAGTATACGGACACCGATAGAAGGATGCAACTTGAGAATGTCGACGTCGGCCTCGGAGAGCTTCTCCTTTTTATGCAGCAGCCCGACATCGATGCCGATCTTGCCGATATCGTGCAGAACTGCGGCCTGTTCCAGTTGCTGGAGTTGGTGTTCTTCCAGTGCCATTTGTCGGGCGAGAGCCAGGGAATAACTGGTGACCCGTTCCGAATGACCGCGGGTGTAGGCATCGCTGGCTTCAATGGCCGAGACCATCGCTTGTACAGTACTCAGGTAGGTGTGCTGCTGCTCTTCGTAAAGTCTGGAATTGCGAATGGAGATGCTCGCCTGGGCAGCGATGGTCGAAAGCAGTTCGAGGTCGCTGTTGTTGAATTCTGAGCCATCGATCGGGTTGGCGATGGTGATGGTGCCTAAAATCTTGTCATCATCGGTCAGCGGTGCACAGATGACCGATTCCCGGATAAAGCCAAGTCGACTCATCTTGTTGATGTTTTGATGTTTTTCGATGTTGGAGATCAGGGCCGGTTGCCGGTTTTCAATGACCCAGTGAGTCACGCCACCCTGAACCAGCGGAATTTCAATGTTGCGGTCGTAGTCAGCGGGAATTCCCGTGGCACCACCAACCTGAAGCATTTTCTTTGAGTCATCGAGGATCAGGATATAGCCGACCTGGGCTTTGAGGGTCTCCATCGATTTCTGGCTGATAATGGTGAGCAGATCACTCTGCTCCATGGTGGAGTTGATGGTCAGTCCCATCTGGTAGAGGGACTGCAGGCGCTCAACCGCCTGCACCAGGCCGAGGTTTTTCCCTTCGAGTTCACTGGCCAGGTCGGCGATCTTGTAGTTGGCTTCCTCGATCTCCTCGATGCGCTCTTCGAGGTTGATGTTGAGATATTCGATCTCCTTGAGTCGCTCCTCGAGGGCGATGTTCATCACCTGGATCTCTTCACTGTGAGCGA
Organism: Desulfuromonas sp.; assembly: GCA_002869725.1. GTDB lineage: Bacteria > Desulfobacterota > Desulfuromonadia > Desulfuromonadales > BM103 > BM103. The sequence goes on from PKTY01000074.1 coordinate 7,311, forward strand.
GCTTCTCCTGGGTAACGGCAATCTCCCGTTCGTGCTTGACCGTGTTTTCGAGGAGTTCTCGCAGCCGTTGCAGCATGTAGTTGAACTTCGAGGAGAGCATGGTCATTTCGTCGGAGCTGTTGATCGAGGCCCGGGCGGCTTCGAACTGTCCGCGCTCGGCATGATCCATGGCGGTGACCAGCTTACGGATCGGAGAGTCGACGTAGATCAGCAGAAAAGCGGTGATGGTCAGTATCAAGATGACCAGCATGACCCCTGACGCTGCAATCGTCGCCTTTTGTCCGTTGACCTGCATGCTGCTCAGGTCTTTCAGGGAGAGTTGCAGGTTGAGAATGCCGAGGACCTTCTTCGACTGGTCGTGGCAGGAATAGCAGTTCTCTTCGTTGAAAATCGGCACGATGGAGCTGAAAGAATCGTTGCCGTTGTAATTGTCGGAAAAAGCGAAGTTGCCGGTCCGGTAGGCCATCAGCTGCGAGGTGGAAACCAGGTCGCCGATCTCTTCCTTTTCGGCCGACATCAGGACCCGCCCCGTTTCATCGAAGATCTGTACGCTGTCGATGGCCGGTTCGTTGTGAATCTTGCCGAGAATGCTGACCACCCGGTCATTGCGGCCGTTGGCCATGTCGGAGATGATGCTGTTGCGGATGGTTTCGACGAGCAGACGCCCATGCTCTTTGGCGAGCTTATGAAGCATGGCCTGCTGAGTCTGCAGGTTGTACCAGGTTGTCAGACTGATGGCGACCAGCATGATGATGATGGTCAGCCCGAGGAATTTTATTTTCAGTGAATTCATCGCGTTCCTGAAATTGGGGATCGCCGTGTGGACAAAGCCACGCTTTTTCGCTGCGTTGTAGGCGAAAAAGCCAAACGATAAGGCCATACCCCCGCCGGGAGTTTCGACGTCTCGTGCAGCACGCTTGACACCTTGTCGGCTAAGACTTTAGGATGCCTTGCCTTTTGGCAGTGCTGACAGCTGGATGAGCCGTCACTCTAATACATGATACCACGCTAGTTTGCATATTCTATGCCTCCGGTTTGATAAGTTCAGGGACTTTAAGCGAAATTCAATCTATGGACCTTCTGATTCTGGTGCTCGGTTTTGTGTTGGTCGTCGAGGGGCTCCCCTGGTTTCTTTCCCCGCGCGGGGCAAAGCGAGCCCTGACTCAGCTGTTTGCTTTTGAGGAGCGGGTTTTGCGTGGCCTTGGCCTGGCATTGATGCTGGCGGGGCTGGTGTTGGTCTACCTGGTCCGCGGTTGAATCCCTAATGACTGCGCCGTTAGCGACCTTCCTTTCTCTAAAATGCTGACGAATCTTAATGACACTGGACGAATTCGACTATCTTCTCCCTGAACATCTGATTGCCCAGCAGCCGCTTGCACAGCGTTCAGCCTCCCGTCTGATGGTGGTCGATCGGGCCAGCGGGCACATCGATCATGCCCGTTTTACCGATTTGCCGGGGCTGTTGCAGGCCGGTGACCTGCTGGTGCGTAATGAAACCAGA
>PKTY01000382.1 GCA_002869725.1 Desulfuromonas sp.
GCCTCTGGAGACGGAACTTGCCGAAGGGAGCACCCTGATCCTGATCGGCACCCCGGAACAGGAGGAGCAGTTCGACGCAGCTATCGGCATCGACTGACCGGCTCGAAGTCTGAACGGCTGGTTCCGTTGTCATCCACATTGTCGGGGAGTGGGTCAGCCAAATGAACGTCTCTACCTTGAAAGGAGGATCCATGGAGTTCCGCAAGACCCGCACGGTCATCCTCACGGAAGGGACACCCGAGGAGAAACGCGCAGAGGTTCGAGACTACTTCCACAAGACCTATGGGGTCGAAGAGCAGCTCTACGAGACCCTCGCCAGGGACGAGGCGTTCTACCTGCGGTCTGAACCATTACGGCACCCCCTGATCTTCTACCTCGGGCACACCGCCGCCTTTTACGTCAACAAACTGGTGGTGGCCAAGATCATCAGCGAACGAATCAACCCCCGTTTCGAGGCGATGTTCGCCATCGGCGTCGATGAAATGTCGTGGGACGACCTCAACGAGGCTAATTACGATTGGCCGGCAGTCGCCGAGGTCAGGGAATACCGTGCCCTGGTGCGTGAGCGGATTGCCAGTGTGATCGAGGCCCTTCCCCTGACCCTGCCGATCAACTGGGACAGTCCGTTCTGGGCGATCATGATGGGGATCGAGCACCAGCGCATACACCTCGAAACATCGTCGGTGATTATTCGCCAAATGCCCCTCGACCAGGTCCGCCAACTGCCGCTCTGGGCCATCTGCGAAGATACCGGCGTTGCCCCGCAGAATGAGCTGCTGCCGGTGGCCGGCGGCGAAGTGCGCCTTGGCAAGAGCAAGGATCATCCCCTCTATGGCTGGGACAATGAGTTCGGACGGCATCGCTTCACAGTCGACGACTTTGCCGCCAGCAAATACCTGGCCTCCAATCGCGAATTCCTTGAGTTCGTCGAAGCCGGGGGGTACCAAACACCAGACTTCTGGACCGAGGAGGGTCGGCAATGGCTCGGCTTCAGCAAGGCCGAACACCCACTCTTCTGGATCAGAGCCGGCGACGACTACCGATTTCGAACCATGGTCCAGGAGGTTCCCATGCCCTGGGACTGGCCGGTAGAGGTCAACTATCTCGAAGCCAAGGCCTTCTGCAACTGGCAAGCAAAGCAGTCCGGCCAACCGATCCGCCTGCCGACCGAAGACGAATGGTACCGTCTGCACGACATTCACCAGATCCCCGACCAGCCTTACTGGGAAACAGCCCCGGGCAACATCAACCTCGAGCACTGGGCCTCGTCCTGCCCGGTCAACCGATTCGCCTTCGGTGACTTCTACGACCTGATCGGCAACGTCTGGCAATGGACAGAAACCCCGATCAACGGCTTCGATGGCTTCGAGGTTCACCCCTACTACGACGACTTCTCCACTCCGACCTTCGACACCCGGCACAACCTGATCAAGGGTGGTTCATGGATCTCGACCGGCAACGAGGCAACCAAGGATTCGCGCTATGCCTTCCGTCGCCACTTCTTTCAGCACGCCGGTTTTCGCTATGTAGCCGCCGAGCAGCCCCTCGCGCAGGCGGAAGGGATGTATGAGTCTGACAGCGCCGTTGCCCAGTATTGCGATGCTCACTACGGCCCGGAAAAATTCAATGTAGCCAACTTCCCCGCCCGGCTCGCACAGATCGCGGTGGAGGCTATGGCGAGTCGTCCACGCGGCCGGGCCCTCGATCTGGGCTGTGCGGTCGGCCGGTCGAGCTTCGAACTGGCGAGGCATTTCGAAGCGGTAACCGGGATCGACTTCTCGGCACGTTTCATCCGTATCGCCTTCCAGTTGCAGGAGAGAGGGGTGATTCACTATCAAATGGCCGAGGAGGGGGAGATTGTCTCTTATCACGAAACGCGTTTGAGCGAATTCGGCCTGGAAGGCAGCGGCGAGAAAATCGAGTTCGCCCAGGGAGACGCACACAACCTAAAACCGCAGTTCACCGGATATGACCTGATTCTGGCCGGCAACCTGCTGGACCGGCTCTACGATCCGAACCGCTTCCTTACGACCATCCACGAGCGGATGACCCCGGGCGGACTGCTGATCATCGCCGCGCCCTACACCTGGTTGGAAGAGTTCACCAGAAAAGAGAACTGGGTCGGCGGCATCCGCAAAGCCGGCGAACCCTTTACCACCCTTGAGGGGCTGAAAGAACAGCTCGCCGGGCACTTCACGCTGCTCGGCAAGCCGCAGGAGGTCGAATTCGTTTTGCGCGAAACCGCACGCAAGTTCCAGCACACGATCTCGCAAGTAACGATTTGGGAGAGAACATCCTGATGGATGGCGGCTTCGATATCGAGCGGGCTCGAAAAGAGACACGCGGCTGTGAGCAGAGAATCCATTTCAACAATGCCGGAGCATCTCTTATGCCTGCGCCGGTCGCCGACAGCCTGCACGCCTACTTGAGGGAGGAAGAAGAGTCGGGCGGTTATGAGACCATGGATCGCCGGGCCGAAGACCTCGGCACCTTCTACGTTGCCGCCGCCCGACTCCTCAACTGCACGGCAGACGAAATCGCCTTTGCCGACAGCGCCACCCGGGCCTGGAACGCCGCGTTCTACGCCTTCGAACTCAAGCCAGGCGACCAGGTCCTGGCCGGATCTGCCGAATACGGCAGCAACCTGGTGGCCATGCTGCACCGGGCAAAGCGAACCGGTGCCGAGATCGTCTGGGTCCCAAACGACACCCTCGGCCGAATCGATGTCGCTGCCCTGGAGCGACTGATCACCCCCCGGGTCAGGATGATCTGTTTGACTCACAGCCCCTCGGGAGATGGGCTGATCAACCCGGCGGCCGACGTCGGCATGAGAGCAAGAGCAGCGGGGATCCCCTATCTGCTCGATGCCTGTCAGTCGATCGGCCAGCTGCCCCTCGACGTGGAAACACTCGGCTGCGACATCCTCTGCGGTACCGGTCGCAAGTATCTCCGGGGTCCACGAGGAACCGGCCTGCTCTATGTCAGGCAGCGTTTACTCGATCAGCTCGAACCGAACCAGCTTAACCATCACGCCGCAGAGCTGAGCTCCACCTCGAGCTACCGACTCCGTCAAGATGCCAAGCGTTTCGAATGCTGGGAGCGAAATTATGCCGGCCAGGTGGCCCTGGGGGTTGCCATCGACTATGCATTGGGCTGGGGTCTCGCCAGAATCGAAGCCAGGGTCAAAACCCTGGCCGTTGAACTTCGCCGCCAACTCGCTGAGACCGGCGGCATTCGCGTCGGCGACCAGGGGGACGAGAAGAGTGGGATCGTCACCTTCTTTTCCGACCGGAACCCATCAGCCGAACTTCACCGCAAACTCCGGGGGCACAACATCAACACCTCGACCGTTCCTTTTTCGGCCAACCCGGTCATCGCCGCGCAGCGTCAGCTACCGGAGATGGTGCGGGCGTCACTCCACTACTACAACACATTCGAAGAGGTTGATCGCTTCGTCGACAACCTGCAGAAACTGCTCTGATCGTTTCAGGCAAAGAAGGTTTGTCCTTATGACCTTACGACCCGAAAAGGTTATGGGCATAACGTCTGTGCTTAGCCGCCGCGTTTAGCGGTCGGCTATAGTGACCTGTTATGTGTTTTGATTGCACTGCACTAACTCTTTAGGCAACTATTGTCAGGGAACAACAATCATAACTTCTGTCGTCATGTTCTGGGGCAGGCCGAACCATTCTGGTAGATTCTTATTTTCCAGCACAGTAACCGATTTCTTTCCCATAAAGGCGGCAGGTGACTTACTTGGCTTGCCATCATAAAGCGTCCAACCGTATTCACTTTGCAATGCCCAACCCGGAAAAGCCTTCCGGTAAAACGTCCGAACATCATCAACTGCGGCGCTTGTAGCGAAACGTGCACCAACAACAGCATCACCCAACCCTCCATCGATGAATTGTGTATCCTTATAAAGCGGGATTCCCGATTCTTTGAGGAGCCTGGTATGGCTATCTGATAGTTCTGCAGCACCTGCCACTCCGCCTAAAAAAAACATGCAGCACAACATGGTTGTCATCAATTTTTTCATTCCTATCTCCTTCCTTTTTTATTTGTGTCTATTATTTTAGACACATAACGCTTTTGACCTGAGCGGCGGGTAGAATGCTTACGAGTAGCAAGACCGTGTATCCCGTCAGCTCTTGCGATTTGTTAGAGCCCGCTCTTGGGTGTCGACGTAGCCCCAACCTGTCCGCTTAAGCATTTGGTTAGCCAATGTCAGCTTGCCAGGCGGAGCTTCTCGATTTGTTTATCAGGGCGGTTCAGCGCCAGGTCGTAGGTTGACTGAAGATTTATCCAGAACTCGGGGGTTGTGTCGAGAGCCTGAGCCAGCAGCCAGGCAGTCTCTGAAGTGATGCCCCGCTTGCCGCGCACAATTTCATTGATTCGCTGAACAGGAACCTTGATGTGCGCAGAGAATGCCACCTGACTGACGCCAAGCTCGTCGAGGAACTCCTCTTTCAGGATTTTTCCGGGATGAGTCGGAATGCGATTAGTTGGAATCATGGTGATTCTCCTTGTTCTTTCTTAGTGGTAGTCAGCAAGACGCACATCATAGGCGTTGCCATCTTGCCACCGAAAAACGATTCGCCATTGATCGTTGATCCGAATACTGAACATGCCCGCGAGGTCACCTTGTAAAGTCTCGAGTCGATTACCCGGAGGAGAGCGCAAGTCCAGCACGTCGTGTGCTGCATTGATCATGTCGAGTTTGTTGAGGGCTCGTCTGATTATTTCAGGTGGCAACCGTCGAAGGTCTTTGTTTGCGGTGCCGTGATACAACTCCTCCGTCAATTTATCGCCAAACGATAAAATCATAATGTTGAACCCTCCAGAGACATTTTAACGCTTACACGGATACCGTGCAACCATGAAATTAAAAGTTGAGTGTTGTTGTTGGCTAACGGACCAAGCGGCGGCGACGTGCGGTTTCCGCCACCACCGCAATTTGGTTTTGCTTTTCAATTTAGCGCAGACGTATTTTCCGTCCGGTTGATTTAGTTGTTAGGCTTTTTTTCTGTAGCCCGCCTTCGATAACCCACCATCGTTATTAACAATATGCACGCAACTGAAATTACGGCAGGAAATAATAGAGTTGTTATCGTGTAATTCTCAAGTGCTGCAATAGCAATGAGATTTCGCGCCGTGAATAACGAAAAAAAAAGTACGGACTCAGCATGAGGCGCTGAATATGTCTTCCTGACTGTCGGTCCGAACCCGCATACGTCAACTGTTGTGAGAATGACGACAGCCCACAATGGGTCAGAGGTAAAATACCAAAATGGCAAGGATGACATTGCCGAGACGAAAAATAACCAGTCTGTTTTGGTAATTGAAATGTCTGCCCTTTTTGAATACGCCAATAACGCAATAAATATTGTGATACTTCCTGAAACACCGATGGGCCAGGCACCGGCTCCACCATTGTCTTCAAGTTGCGCCAGGAAAACTACAAATGTTGTGGTTCCCCAGATAACCCAAGAAAACACATGTGGCTTAACTTTGCCGTTAATGATTGATCGAATATAGGGAAAGAATGCAATACATGTAAGCCCAATGGCAATTGCACTCAAAAGTTCTTTATAAGGCATGGTCTCTTTTTCTGCCGCCTAACGCCAAAATCAGCGGCGCGTTTATTTTCGCGTCCGCTGGATTTTTGGTTGGGTAATGCAGTCTCGACGCTGGGTCCCGTTCTTTACATCCATTTCTTTCGTTTGAACAGCCATATTTGCATAACCGCGACAATCAGCAACAGGCCGCAGAAAATGGCGAACGCCCAGTTGTTTTCTGTGCCAGGAATTCCGCCGACGTTGATACCAAGTAGCCCTGTTAAAAGTCCGAGAGGCAAAAAAATTCCCGCAACGATGGACAAGACGTACATCGTCTTGTTCATTTGCTCCGCCAAGCGGCTGTTGAGTTCTTCCTGCGTTACGGTTGCCCGATCCCGAATCGCATCAAGATCTTCCACATAGCGCGTTGTGCGGTCTGCAACTTCCCTTAGACGCATACGATCCGTATCGTTGAGCCAATCCACCTTTTCATGGTGTAGATGCGCCATTACATCGCGCTGTGGCGCAAGATAACGACGCATGGAGATAGCGGCCCGGCGGATATTCGAGATCTTCTGGCGAAGCTCGTAGGTCTGCTCTACGATCACTTCGTCTTCGAGTGCATCAACGGTGTCGTCCACGTCGGAGATAACGCCACCCATTCTCTCCACAAGACGATTGGCCAGCTCCTCCAAAAATTCGCCTGAACTGACTGGTCCGTTTCCTGCCTCAACGGCCTGACGAATATCGTCGACCGCCATCACGCGACGGTGCCGTAATGTCACTATACGATTTGAGTCTATCCAGAAGCGAATTGATACCATATCCTCTGGGTCCTTGCCCGGATTGAGATTCACGCCGCGTAAAATCACCAGCATGCCTCCTTTGTGCACTAAGCTCCTCGGGCGTGTTTCTTCAGCCGTCAAGGCCTCAACTATTACTGGCTCAATCTCGCTATGGTGTTGCAGCCAGTCCCTCGCGGCACTTCCGGTGTAGTCCATATGAACCCAGAGAGAGCCGTCCTCTGGATGCCATTTTTTAACGCCGTCTAATCCCAGTTGAATCCCGCCTCCGCTTCCGTCCAGTGCGAAAGCAAAGATAAGTCCGTTGTTTTCGTTCATGGGCCTCTCCTTTTGATGCCTAACGGACCACGCTAAGCGGGCTGGGAATGGATCTTTTCAAGTGTGTTGAAACCTTTACGCGAGCACCCATGTATCACCCAGTCCGCTTGAGCGATTTGATATGCGTTTGACAGAATCAACGCTCTGCCATTGCTAATTTTGCTCCCAGAGCTGCGAAGACAACGGCAAAAGTTCGTTGCACCCGAAGAATTGACCGAGGGGAATTTGCGACGTAAGAGCGCACTGCATGTGCGAAACCACCATATCCGACAAATATGAAAAGTGTCATGACCATGAAAATTGTGGACAGAACAAACATTTGCAACATGGGTGTTGTCGAATCTGCCGGAACAAATTGTGGCAGGAAGGCCAAAAAGAAGATCGAAAGTTTGGGGTTAAGGATATTAATAAGAAATCCTCTGGCAATGATTTGCCGATGACTTTTCCCGTTTGACGAATCCTCAAATTTGATCGCACCCGTTTCCCGCCACATCGACCATGCGAGGTACAGCAGATATGCAACGCCCACAAATTTGAGTGTTTGGAATGCCAGTGCGCTTACATGTAGGATGGCGGCCAATCCCAATGTGCTGGCTAACAGGTGGGGAATGATTCCAGAAGTACAACCAATGGCTGCTGCAATACTGGCCCGCCAACCGAGGAAGAGTCCTGTCGAGATGGTGTAGATCACACCTGTCCCTGGCACAAGAACGACAATCAGTGAAGTGACTAAGAATTCAGAGCTCAACTTCTTCTCTCCATTTCAAGGTTTTTCGCATAACGCCCTTGACCTGAGCGGCGGGCCACCGAAAGCTGACGTGGCTGTGTATCGAGCGAGAAGCAAGACCGTATCTCCTCGTCAGCTCTGATGTGTTGTTAGCCGTGCGCCTCGCGACTGTCTTTTGGAGCATCGTCACGTTCCTGCATCCCGTAATCTCGCACCACATTGGCCACTCGCAGTCGATAATCGGCAAATACGCCGCCGCGGCCCATTGCCTGAGCTTTTCGATGCCTTTCGAGATTCCGCCAGGCGATAACAGCTTCTTCATCCCGCCAGAACGAGAGCGAAAGGTATTTTCCCTTAGTGGTCAGGCTTTCGAAGCGCTCAATTGATATGAAGCCATCGATTTTCATCAGATCCTTCCGCAGGGATGCTGCTAGATCGAAGTATTCGATGGATCTTCCGTCAGTCGGCCAGACTTCAAAGATCACTGCGATCACGGAGGAGTCTCCTGTTGAATGTTCCTACTGCTAACGGACCGAGCTAAGCGGGCTGGAGCTGGTCCTTTTCAAGTGTGTAGAAACCTTTATGCGAACCGCCAACGGAACACCCAGTCCACTTGAGAATTTGGTTAGGTCTCCTCGGTTTTCTCCGGCGCATTATTGTAGGGAACGAGAAAAACTTTTTTATTGCTCCAATAGATGAGCAATCCTAGAACAATATAAGATGTCAGGGCTGGAATTAGCCAATTTGTGACGTTGTAATAAAGTAGCAAAGTAAAAATCAATGATATTAAAAGGATAATGATAAAAAGTGCTTGTCTTCTTTTTGTGTCGGCATCAACCGTAAAATTCCCATTGCACTTAGGACAAACCCTATCACTTCTAAAGAATCCCTGATGGGGAAGCTCCCTGATAATGATCTCTGTCCTGCAATGCGGGCATCTTTGCATAGTAAGTTGCACCTAACGGATTTGACTTGAGCGGCGGATCACCGTATGTGGAGCGGCTGTGTATTTTACGAGAAGCAAGACCGTATCTCCCCGTCAGCTCTTGCGATTGGTTAGGGCCTGCTCCTGGGTGTCGACGTAGGCATCGATCAGTTGCCGAATCATGCGCTGGTATTGTGTATGATGTTTGCCCGCTTCCGATTTGAAGAAATCGACACTCTTTTTGCTGAGAGCGATGGTTACCTTCACAGACTCTTCACGGAACGCCAACTCCTCGGGAGAGGGGAGGAAGTCGGAGATTACACGAAATTCCCCGAGGGGCTCATCGGTGTATTGAATTTTCTTGCTCATAAGTCACCTTTCCTTTTCGCCAGTATCCGTCCCCAATGATGCGAATGACGCCTTCGCGGTTGGTAAACCGAACAGTGAGAATGCAGCC
>PKTY01000120.1 GCA_002869725.1 Desulfuromonas sp.
GGGTTGACGGGCCTGGAGCATATCGTAGGCATTCCCGGGACCATCGGAGGCCTGGTGCTGATGAATGGTGGCAGCCAGCGGCGCGGAATCGGTGAAAATGTTGTCGAGGTCCAATTGGTCGAGGCAGACGGCCAGATCAGGACCTTGTCCCGGCAAGCCTGCCAGTTTGCCTATCGGCAGAGCGCCTTGCAGGGGAAAGGTTCGGTCTTGGTCGCTGTCGAATTGTGTTGTGCAAAGGGTGAGCGGCAACAGATTCGTCGGGCGATGCTCGCCGACCTGCGCGAACGGCGTGGCAAGTTCCCTCGCAAGGAGCCAAACTGCGGTTCAGTCTTTCTTAGTACCACAGAGATGCACGCTACGGTCGGACCGCCAGGTCGGATCATCGAAGAGGCTGGTCTCAAAGGGTTGCGGGTTGGCGATGCCGAAGTGTCGCGGCAGCACGCCAATTTCATCGTCAATCTTGGCCGGGCAACCTCGGCGCAGATCCTTGAGCTGATCGCCCGTATCCGGCAAGTTGTCGACAGGTCGATAGGTTTCGATCTGCGCTGCGAAGTGCGCTACGTTCACCCGCTAGGGCAGATCATGCCAGCCGACCGGGCGTTATAAGAATAAGGTGCAACAGGAAGGGCAACGGTGCTTCGATATCTGATAGTCGTCATCGCTGTCAGCGCGGGCAGTTCTCTCGGCTGGCTGCTCGGCAGCCGGTTCGGGTTTTTCGCCGGTTATCTGCTGGCCGTGCTCGGTGCCTCGATCGGACTGTACCTCGGCCGCCAGTATGCGCGTCAGCATCTGTAAGCACTTCACGCAACTATCTCTTTACAGCCGGGCTGCCCTGGTCTATAAAGGCTGCGGCAATCGACAATTGAATGGATATCCACCTGGTGCCATAACGGCTTAATAGGGAAGTGGGGTGAGAAACCCCCGCGGGCCCGCCGCTGTGAGCGAGGACAAAGGGCTAACAACTCACTGGTCGCAAAGACCGGGAAGGGGGCCCCGAGGTCGAATCGCAAGCCAGAAGACCTGCCAGTGGACCCACCACAGCAACTCCTCGGGTACAGGAGTGTGGACGCATGCGGATCTTCAAAAACGGGAAGCCCGCACACTCGGAAAAACGGGGTGTGCGGGCTTTTTTTGTTATCTCATGCTTCCTGCCTTGTGAGGAACAACAGGAGGAAAAGATCATGCAGAAGAAACTCAGTGTCATCCTTGCCAGTATTCTGGCGTTTGGGCTGGCGGTGCCGGCCCTGGCCCAGGAGACTACCCTGGCCCCAGTGGTGGTGACCGCGACCAAGGTTTCGCAGCCCCTCGCCGAGGCCCCAGCGTCGGTAACGGTCGTCAGCGCCGCGGAAATTGCCGAGCGGGGTGCCACCCGTCTCGATGAACTGCTGCAGGATGTGGTCGGCCTGCGAGTGGTCAGCAGCGGGACGCGCGGCTCGCTCTCAAGCGCCAGCATTCGTGGTTCGGAAGCCTCCCAGGTGCTGGTGCTGATCGACGGAGTCAGACTCAACTCGGCCCAGTACGGTCAGTTCGATCTCAACCAGCTGCCGGTTTCGGTCAATGCCATCGAACGTATCGAGGTGCTGCGCGGCCCGGCCTCAGCCCTCTACGGTTCGAACGCGCTCGGCGGGGTGATCAACATTGTCACTCAGGATCCCGAGGCGACCCCGTCGAATCAGGTCGGCTGGATGGAGGGTCGGTTTGATACCAGGATTATCAACCTTGCGAGCGCTCGACGTCTAGGATCCTTCCGCTATCGGGTCGGCCTGGAGGGGCAGGAATCGGATGGCTATCGGGACAACTCGGAGCTTGAGCAGTACACCATAAGCGCACTGTTTGGTTATGCTCCGGCCGAAAACGTCGACCTTGAACTGTCCGCTTACCACCTCGACTACCAGAGTGGGATTCCCGGCGCCATCAGCTGGCCAAGTCCGCAGGCCGAACAGGATGACCGGCGAACCCTGGTCTCGCTGAAACTCGAAGCCCCGGCCGGGCCGTTCCAGTTCACAGCCCGCGGCCTCTATGAGGACCACCGGAACGAGTACCGTGATCCGGGTGGCTGGATGCCGATCGATGAGACCCACAAGGTCGAAACCAAGGGGATTGAACTGCAGGTCGCCAGGGAGCACGACGGGCACAGCCTGCTGGTCGGGGCCGACTATTATAGCGACGACCTCGACTCGACGACCATCGGCAGCAAAGATCAAGGGCATGGTGCCCTGCTCGCCCAGTACCAGACTGAGCTGACGACAGCTTTGACGCTGTTGGTTGGGCTGCGCTACGACATCCATGATGAATTTGACAATGAGTTCAGCCCGCGGGCGACCCTCCAGGCCCGGCTGAGTGAGGTGACTCGTCTGCGCTTCTCGGCCGGCCGTGCCTTTCGCGCGCCGACTCTCAATGACCTCTACTGGCCGGCCGATGACTTTAGTCGCGGCAACCCTGATCTCGCTCCGGAGACGGCCTGGGAGTATGAGCTGGCTCTCGAACAGCAGCTTGGTGGTAGCGGGCGAGCCATGCTGGCCGCTTTTCTGCGTGACGCCGACGACCTGATCAGCTGGCAGCCCGACGAGAATTTTGTCTACAGTCCGGTCAATGTCAACGAAGCCCGGATCTGGGGGGTCGAAATGGAGTCGAGCTATGAACTCTGCCCGTCGGCCACCTTCGGCGGCAACTACACTTACCTGCATCCGAAAGACCGCGCCAGTGATACCTACCTGACGGGCAAGCCGCGTCACGAGGCCCATGCCTACCTGGTCCTCAAGCCGTTTACCGAAACCATTGTTCGTTTCGACGGTCGCTACCTGCGTTACTATCCGGACGCCAATCGAACTCACAAAGACTATTTTGTCGCTGATCTCGCCATCACTCGTGCCATAATGCTCGGTACGGTTGCCGTCGATGCGACCCTCTCTATCAAAAACCTGCTCGATCGTGATTATCAAGCCAATCCCGGTTACCCGATGCCGCCACGTGAGTGGTTTGCCGGGCTAACCGCCCATTTCTAAACCGGCAAGGTCCTCCCGGCTGACTGCATTCTCGGTCAGCCGGAATGGCCACAATCAACTGGGGGAACGATGCGCTTATTGCTTCTGACATGCTGGTGGCTGTTGCTAGTGATAGTGCCAGTCTATGCGGAGCAGGTCACAGACGCCCTCGGTCGCCAGGTCGGTGGCGACTTGGTTCCGCAGCGGGTCGTCTCGCTGGCCCCTGCAGTTACCGAGATTCTGTTTGCCCTCGGTCTCGATGATGAAATCGTCGGAGTGACCAGTTTTTGCAATTACCCGGAGCGGGCTCGCTCCAAGCCGAAAATCGGCGAGTATGCCAGCCCCAACCTGGAAATCCTGGCCGCCATGCAGCCTGAGCTGGTTGTCATGGCGGCTGACGCTTCGAGTCCCGAGCTGCTCAGCCGTCTGGAAGGGCTTGGAATCGCTGTCTATATCGCCTATCCGCGCAGCGTTGCCGAAACCGTTACCTTGATCCGCAGCCTGGGACAGCTGCTCGGCAAGGCCGAGGCTGCGGCGGTTTTGGCGACCGGTCTGGAGCAGACAGCGGCCTGTGCGCAACGTCAGGTCGCACTCCGGCCGAAGGTGCGCGTACTGTGCACCGTGATGTCGCAACCGTTGGTGGTTGCCGGTCGGCAGACGCTGATCGACGACCTGATCCGGATTGCCGGCGGCGACAATGTGGTTCCGGAGGGGCTTAGCCGCTACCCGACCTGGGGCATTGAATCCGTGCTGTCAGCTGATCCCGACCTGATCCTGGTGTCACCTCACCCCGGTCAGACCGACCCGTCTGCTTTTTACCGCAACTGGCCGGAACTCAAAGCCGTGCGCACCGGAAGGCTGGCCAGCGTCGAAGCCGACTGGATCCAGCGTCCCGGTCCGCGCCTGTCACTTGGGCTGCGGGCCTTGACTCGGGCTTTGCATGGCATCGATGTCGACCCGGAGAGCTCGCAATGTCAGGATTGAGACAGTATCGGCCGCCGCTCTGGGCTGTGATCTTAACCGGGCTGCTGATCGCTGCGTTTCTCTATGCCCTTTCGGTGGGACCCGTGGCGATCACTTTTGCCGATCTGCTCGCCTTGGTAGGTGGACAGGCGGCCGACCCGACCCATAGTGCGGTCCTGCTGAAAATTCGCCTGCCGCGCAGCCTGCTGGCCGCCCTGGTCGGCGCCAGTTTGAGCGTTTCGGGGGCGGCTTTTCAGGCGGTGCTGCGCAACCCGCTGGCGGATCCTTACATTTTGGGGGTTTCGGGCGGTGCTGCCCTCGGTGCGGTAACGGCGATCTGGCTCGGCTTTGCTGCGGGACTGCTGCTCCCGGTTGCCGCTTTCGCTGGAGCCCTGATTGCTTTGGCCGTGGTCTACTGGGTGGCCAGAGCGCACCGGGGCTCCTCACATACCCTGATTCTTTGCGGGGTGATTGTCGGCAGCCTGGCCAGCGCCCTGCTGCTGTTTCTACTCTGGCTCTCCCCCGCTGACCAGACCCGCGCCGCCATCTTCTGGTTGACCGGCAACCTGGCTATGGCTGAGACCCGTTTGATGTGCTGGATCGCTCCCCTGGCGCTGTTTGCCTTCCTGCTCCTTTGGGCGCAATCTCGCAGTCTCGATCTGCTGACCCAGGGGGAGGAGACGGCCGCCGACCTCGGACTGGCGATAGGCCGGGCTCGCCTGACAATCTTTGCAGCTGCCGGAGCAATGACCGCTGCGGTCGTTTCGGTGGCTGGCCTGATCGGCTTTGTCGGCCTGACCATTCCGCATATTGTCCGGCTGCTGTTCGGCCCGGCGCACCGTCGGCTGTTACCGGCTTCGGCTCTTGCCGGAGCGGCCTTTCTGGTGCTGGCCGACGCTTTGTCCCGACAACTCTTTGCCCCGGCCGAGATTCCGGTCGGAGTGGTCACCGCCCTGCTCGGAGCGCCATTTTTTCTTTACCTGCTGCGCAGTCATCGGGGGAGAACATGATCAGGGCCGAGGGGCTATCCTTCTCATACCCGGCCGGGGAGGTTTTCTGCCAGTTGAACCTCGAAATCAGTGCCGGTGAGGTCCTGGCGCTGGTCGGCCCCAATGGCTGTGGCAAGTCGACTTTTCTGAAACTGTTGCGCGGAGTGTTGAAGCCATCGGCCGGGCAAGTTTTCTGGGAAGGACGACCGGTCAGCAGCTTGTCCCGCCGGGAGATGGCTCAGCGGGTTGCCGTTGTTGCCCAAAGCCATGAAATCTTTTTTGCCTACACGGTTCGAGAACTGGTGGCCATGGGGCGCTACCCGCACTGCTCTTTGTGGGGGGGGCTGAGCCGGGCCGATCACGAACGGATCGAGCAGGTCCTGGAGATGACCGATATCGTTCATCTGGCAACTCGTCCTGCCACCGATCTGAGTGGTGGGGAGTTGCAGCGGGTGATGCTGGCTCGGGCTCTGGTGCAGCAGACCGATGTGCTGCTCCTCGATGAGGCGACCAGTCACCTCGACCTGATTCACCGGCTGACCATGAGCGACCTGCTGCAAAAGCTCAATCGCGAGCAGGGGACCACCATCGTCCAGGTTCTGCACGATCTGGACCTCGCGGCCCAGACTTCTCACCGGGTACTGATGTTCTCAGCGACAGGGGCTGTTGCCGCCATCGGAGCTCCCGGCGAGGTGTTGACAGCAGACAACATCAGGTCGGTTTTTGGCGTCGAGGTTGAGGTTGGTGTCAGCCCGGTTTCTGGAGTTGCGAGAATTTTTCCGATCCGACCCGCCCGCTCCCGTTTCTGATGAAACGATCTTCTGCTCCGGCCTAACTCAGGTCGTTACAAGTAGGAGCGCCCCCCCACGTAGGCCTTGGCAAAAAAACGGTTGGAGAGCAGTTCGATTCTCACGGTCTGTCCGGTGCGCGGCGCGTGAATGAAGCGATCCTTTCCGACGTACATGCCGACATGAGTGACCCGCTTGCCCCCCTTGGTGGCAAAAAAGACCAGATCGCCCGGCTGAAGATTCTTTTTGGCGACCCAGCGGCCACTCTGGAACTGGCTGCGCGAATTGCGTGGCAGGTTGAGACCGTTGAGCCGGTAACTGACCATGGTCAAGCCACTGCAATCGAACCCGTTGCCGACATCTTCGCCTCCCCAGCGATAGGGGGTGCCGAGGAAGCGTCGGGCGGTCCTGACCAGTTCCTGGCGCATTTCCTGCTGGCTAGAGGCCGACAGTTGAGTCACTGCATAGTCTTCGGGGCTGACGATAAAGAAGGGACCGATCACTCCCTGGTTTTGTAGTGCTTCTGCCTGAGCTCGTGCCGATCCGTAGCTGGCGTGGTTGGCAAAGCGTACCTTGTAGAGGCCCGATTGGTGGCGGAAGTGGTAGGCATCAAGTCCTTTGGCGTCGAGTGAGCGCTCCAGGCGTACTGCGTTGTCCGGTTCGGAAAAGGCTCCGACCTGGATGGTGAAGCCGAGTCTGGAGATGGTCGTTGCTTGGTGGGTCGCCAGATTCTCCCCCTCGGATCCGATCAGGGTGGCAATCGGGTCGTTGGCCTGTTGGGAGACAGGTGATGGGGCCGGAACGGCAGGCGTTACCGGAGGCTGTTTTGCGCAGCCGGAGTCCACGAGGGGCATCATGCTGGCCAGCATCAGCCAAAACCACCGGACCCATATCGGCCGATAATTTTTTGATAGAGTCGGGGTCATTCGGGAGACTCTAGCACAACGATTGTGTTACTGGAAACGCACAGCAGAGGCTCAGCAAAGGGCAAAAGTCTGTGCAGCTGTCCAAAACACAAAAATAGACTGTCCATCACATAGCGGTAAGCACAAATCATGGTATTATAAAGACAAGCGGCGCTGCTTGCAGATCAACCCTGGCCAAGGAGGTTACGCCTATCGACGAAACGCCTAGCCAATCGATGTTTAACCTGAAATTCGGTGTCGGATGACGCCGGACAGACCCGTGAACAGGGTAGAGTTGAACCGAGAGGCCCGCGCATTCATGTTGCGGGCCTCACACTATTTATGGCGCCGCAAAATCTCACCCGCTGCTGCGTTGCTGCAATTGTCTCACTGCTTCGACCTACGCAGCGACATCTCATTTCTCAACGATTGCGCGCCTGGCTTTAGCCCTTTTTGCTTAGCCCTCGAAACAGAGACTTTCAACGAAAGCATCATTTTTCAGTTGAATTGATGGCCCGGTCTGCGCAGAATCCGAGACATGAACGATTTGGAACGCCAACTCCCTCTGGGCAAACCGACCGACTACCCCGCAGATTACGACCCTTCCCTGCTCTGCCCAATCCCCCGGCGCATCAAGCGCGAGGAACTTGGCCTTGTGGAGCCCCTGCCCTTCCAGGGTTTCGACCTCTGGAACGCCTATGAACTCTCCTGGTTGACACCCCGGGGTAAACCGGTCGTGGCAATGGGGGAGTTCCGCATCCCCTGCAGTTCCGACTACATGATCGAATCCAAATCCCTGAAGCTCTACCTCAACTCGTTCAATCAGACCCGTTTCGATGACATGGAGTCGGTGTGTACTCTGCTGCGCCAGGATCTCACCAATGCGACCGGGGCTCCGGTCGATGTCCATCTGACCGGAGCGGCCGAGGTCGGTGCCTGGCAGGTTCGGAGTCTGCCGGGGCGCTGCATCGATGATCTTGATCTGGAGATTACCCAGTATGAGCTGCAACCCGAGCTGCTGGCTTTGGCAGTGGATCCCGGGCAGTCGGTCAGCGAAACCCTGTACAGTCACCTGCTCAAGAGTAACTGTCTGGTCACCCGCCAACCCGACTGGGCGAGCGTGATGGTCCGGTATCGCGGTGGGCGCATCGATGCAGAACAGCTGTTGCGCTATCTGGTCTCTTTCCGGAGGCACAACGAGTTTCATGAGCAGTGCGTTGAGCGGATCTTTTTCGACCTGCTCCGCTACTGTCAACCCGAGCAGCTGACCGTCTATGCCCGCTACACCAGGCGTGGCGGCCTCGACATCAACCCATTTCGCAGCAATTTCGAGAGCCAGGTTGACAACCTACGCCTGCCTCGGCAGTAAGTCATTGAAATAGAAGATGAATTATGAGGTGAAGGTGGTATGGAAACGATCAAGACTGCAAGTTTTGAATCCCTGATTGAACTGGCCGAAGAGAACCCCGATGGGGGGTATACTTTTGTCCTTGACGGATCGTCCTACCAGATTGAGGATGTCCTGGAAATTTCGGCAATCGCCACTCGGCACGGCTACATCGTCATCTACTGAGCCGGCCTTCTGTCGGTCAAGCTTTACCTGTCGACACCAGCCTCCCTCTTTTCTCCCGGGTTCATACCGGCCAGTCTCTGCCGGTAGCTCCTCATCAGCTTCCTGAGTTTGCCGGCGTTCTCTTTGCCGCTACGCAGGATAATCTTCTGTCCGGCGGAAAGTTTTTCCAGCTTCGGGTCGGCGAACTGGTAGTAGAATTTTGGGCGGATCAGCTGAACCGAACCTGTCACCACCGGGGTTGCCAGCAGGTGGTCAATGACCTCGATCAACCGGTCGTTGAAATAGCGGTCGGGATAGCCCTGCTTCTGGTAGGCCTCCTGGAACAGGGGATAGGTGCGGGTATAGACCGCGATCACAGCCTCCTGGTTAGCGGTTTCCAAAAGTCTCACCAGCGGAGCATAACGCAGACTGTTGGCCGGATCGATGACCAGAGCACCGGTTTGACCGGCGACCAAAAACTCGCCTTTGACTTTGCGGGTCGGGTTGTGGCTGGGGGGGAGCTGAGGCTGGGTCAAGTTGTAGATCATCACCACAAAGCGCTCGATA
>PKTY01000007.1 GCA_002869725.1 Desulfuromonas sp.
AGCTGGCGACAGGAATCGAACCCGCAACCTGCTGATTACAAGTCAGCTGCTCTACCAGTTGAGCTACGCCAGCACAGGGGGCGTTATATACAACGCCTTCCGGCAAATTGCAAGGGAAAATTACACAAAACTGGCGCCCAGACGGTAAGCTTGCATTTACTATATGATGCGTTGTCGATTGTCAAACAGAATCTTCAACAACCCCTCGGATCTCTGAAGTTCCACTTCCCGCCGTGGGATACACGTTCACGCCGGTCAGCCCCTTTGGCGAACGACTTCGAAGAGGGCGACCGCACTGGCTGAGGCTGCGTTCAATGACGAAACGACCCCGTTCATCGGTATCGTCAGCAGAAAATCGCACAGATCACGGGTCCGCTGCCTCAACCCATCCCCTTCGCTGCCAACAATCAGAGCAACATGCCCCGTCATATCCGCCTTGAACAGGGATCCTCCGGCCTCATCCGACGCCAGACCGTAAATCCAGAATCCGCTCTGCTTGAGCAGCTCGATAGAACGGGCCAGGTTAGTCACCCGACAGATCGACAGATGCTCCGCTGCGCCGGCGGAGACCCTGTCGACCACACTGGTGATACCGCAGCTACGGTCTTTGGGTAAAACAACTCCGGTGCAGCCGGCGGCTTCTGCGTTGCGCAGAATTGCGCCCAGGTTGTGTGGATCGGTAATGCCGTCGAGGAGCAGCACCAGACCGGTATGCCCCGAAGTCTTCCAGGCCTCGAGCAGCTCTTCCAACTCCTGGTAGGGGAAGGGCTCGACCGTGAGAATGACTCCCTGGTGGTGAGTCGATCCCGCGAGGCGGTCCAGGTCCTGCTTACGGCGCTGGCGCAGTGTGACACCCCGCTGACGAGCCAGCTCGACGATCTCCTCGATGCGCGCACGAGCACCCTTCTCATCGACAAACAACTCGAAGGGTTGCCGGCGCCCACGCAACCCCTCTTTCACCGAGTTCATACCGTAAATATATTCAATGGTCATGGTTCGTCACTGTTGGCAGAGTATGGCAGTGGCCACTTTTGATGGTTCGCGCTGGCTTGGTCCAGTCCTCTTTACTCTGACCCCATGTCTCGGCAAGCTGAGGATTGCGCATCACCTACATATTCCATACCCACGACCTTGTCAAATCGAATGTCAGGCCTTCTGCTGTAAGACGCTCTGGTCGTCTCAGCAGCCTGCATCAAACAACATGGCTCAAACATTCCGAGCCCGGACTTATGTTGTTTACGGGATCTATGCTGTTTATCAGCAGCAGGTATTCTCGCCTCTCAAGGAAAGGGCCGTCATTGGCCAGCGGGTTGCTATCGAGCCAATTTGGGGGTTGAGAACCGTTTTTTCCTCCCCTTCACCTCGACCGTGCAGACTGAGCCCAATAGAAAACGCGGCATCAAACGCTATACTGTCAATACACTTGGAAAACGGGCAGGAAATTGTTGGCAGCCACAAAGACAGGAGATTGTCATGGATCTTCACACCCCCTATGCGTTCGGAAAATCGGTCTCAGCGCCATTTTCCTTGGTCGACAGTAAAATCCGGACTGAGTTGCAGAAGGAGGGATTCGGTATCCTCAGTGAAATCGACGTAACCGCCAAGTTCAAGGAAAAGCTCGACAAGGACTTCCGCAAATATCTGATCCTGGGTGCATGCAATCCAACGTTGGCTTGGCAGGCCTTCGGCCAGGAGTTGAATATCGGCGTCTTGCTGCCGTGCAACGTCGTGCTTTATGAAACGGACCAGGGAGAGGCTGCCGCCCCAGAGACTGCCGTAATGATCATGGACCCGGAGGCGGTTTTGTCCTTGATCAACAACCCACTGGTGGCTGACCTGGCAGCCATGGTCAAGGCAAAGATGGAGAGGGTGCTCGCTGCCATCTGACCGATTTTTTCCCTCAGAGCACTACCCGATCCATTGGATTAGCCCGGTCAGAGAGATGCTGGAGAGAACCGTCGTCGCCAGGATGATGGAGGCAAGCAGATCCGGTGAACGGTTAAACTTGATCGCGTACATCAGCGGCAACAGGGCGGATGGCGCCGAAGTTTGCAGGGTTGCAACCTTCAGTTCCAGACCGGAGACGTTCAGCATCTCGAGCAGGGGGTAGCTGATAGCCGGTGAAATTAAGAGGCGGATGGCCACAGCAGCGGCGATGATTTTCAGGAATTTCGACTGAAAACGGCTATTGGCAAGCTGCAGACCAAGGATAAAAATCAGCAGCGGAATAGTCGCCTGGCCAATAAGCCCAATACTCTTCAGGACAAACCCCGGCAGCGGCACGGAGAGCTGAACCACGATCATCGCCAGAAAAAAAGCATGGAACAGTGGCATCCTTATCAGATCCTGCATGATCTTTTTAAATCCGGAGGAATTGCTGCTGAGATAGATGGCGATCGTGCTCAGAACAAAATTGAACGCGACAAAATAGACGACCGAATAGGAAACAGCCTGTTCTCCATAGGTAAAGTAAATCAGCGGCAGCCCGAAATTTCCGATATTGATCATACTGCAGGCGAGGGTGAAGGAAATCCGGTCGTCTTCCTGCAACTGAAGAAGTCTCCCGGCAAAATAAGCAAGAAGCAATAACAGAGCGGTCAAGATCACCATGAAGGTGAAGGGGGTTTTCAGCGCAGCAAGGTTGATGTTGTGGCGAACAATGGCGTCAAAAACAAAAACGGGGGCAAGCACCGTCAGAGTCAGGCTGGTAATTTCTCTGATGTCCGGTTTGAAAAAACGGTGATAGACCAGTGCCACGCCGATAATAATGAACAGCGGCAGCACTGATTGCTGGAAGACAATCAAAAAAGCCATTGCGAAACCTCAGCTTTGCTATCCATTCATTTCGGAAGGGCGCAAGCCAGTTCGAGCTTGAGATCTCCCCAAAGCCTGCGCTGAGACTCCGACCACTACGGCAATGGTCCCGGCAGGTTCCGCAGTCAAATGGTGTTTCACAAGTAATTGTCCAGGATCCCCAGCAGGTCTTTGCGCCGAAAAGGCTTACCAAGGTAGGCATCCGCTCCGGCCGCCTGACTATCAGCAATAATCCGTCCATCGACATGCGCTGTCATAGCAACAATCGGTGTCGTGTTACCGCTACTGCGCAGACGGCGAGTCAACTCGATCCCGTCGATGTCTGGCATGTTGCAGTCCATCAGGATCAGTTGATAACCGTTTTTTTCAATCAACTGCAAGGCGTCACTTGCCGATCTGGCATGCTCGACCTCCAGGCCTGCCCCTTTCAGAAACGCCCGGATCAGAGTGTGAGTCGGCTCGTAATCCTCGACCACCAAAATCCGCCCTGAGAAGGTTGTGCCATTTCGGATCGACGGTTCAACCCGCTTGTCAGCTTCGGAGTCGATCGTCTTGACCATCGGCAAGTCGAGCTCGACTCTGAAAAGACTTCCTGAGCCGGGGGTACTCTCGACCGCTAGAGTCCCCTGCATAGCCTCAACCAGTTCACGAACTATGGCCAAACCGAGTCCGGTTCCAGCGAAGGCTCTGGTTGAGGTACTGTCAACCTGCACAAAGGGGGCAAAGATTGCCTGGAGATCTTCCTGCTCCATGCCGATCCCGCTATCCCTGACCTCAACCACAAAGTGCCCCTTGCCATCAGATTGCTTTGTCATCATGAGCCGTGCCACAACCTCGCCACGGGAGGTAAACTTGATCGCATTACCGACCAGGTTGACAACGACCTGACGCAACCGTAGCGGGTCACCATATATCTGGGTTCTGGCTGCAGAATCGATCTGGCAACGCAGGCTCAACCTTTTCGCTGAAGCATTTTCTTCCATGACTCTCACGGTCTCCTCCACAACCTCGGCCAGGCTGCACACCACCGTATTGAGCTGCAAGTGTCCCGATTCAAGCTTGGAGAAATCAAGAATATCATTGACCAGAGCCAGAAGATTCTCACCAGAACGCTGAACTGTCATCGCCAGTTCGCGCTGGTGCTCGGGCAAGGAAGAGTCCAGCAACAGTTCATTCATGCCGAGCACCCCGATCAGGGGTGTACGTAATTCGTGGGTCATGTTGGCAAGAAAGTTCGCTTTCGCCAGATTAGCCGCTTCGGCCTTAACCTTTGCCTCGATCAACTCTCTTTCGACCTGCTGGCGCCGTTCGATATCGACGTGCAAAGCATGGAGAGCCTGTTCAAGCAGAGACTGCTGCTGCCGTAGTTCCGCAGTTTGGCTCTCGACCTGGCTCCGCAATTCATGCATATAGTTCTGCTCCAGCAATCTACCCTGTCGCAAGTTTTCCGCCATAACATTGAAGGTCTTGGCCAGCGAACCAAGCTCATCAGTGCGGTTGAGCGTGATCTCGACGTCAAGGTCTCCCTCTCGAATCTTTTGGGCAGCATCGGTCACCCGCTGGATAGGAATCAGGAAATAGCGTTTTAACATGAAAGTGGCAATGAGAAGCGTGACCAACAGCAACAGTAGCGCGATCGCGTAAAATTGCTTGCCAAGATCCTCAAAGTCGCTGGCAAGGGCATTGGCAATCGCTTGTACCGGGGTAACAATAGTCTTCTCCGGAACAATGGTCAGCAGCTGCCAACCATTGGTCGACAATTGCCTGGCGACAACCACATACGGTTGATCTCCCAACGGCAATCTTGCGGTAAGTTCTGCCGAGCCCATTAACTCTTCACCCAGGCTGCGAACTTCAGGGTAAATCGAATCGCCCAGGTCAACCTCAAGGACATCCGCAGCGGTACGAAATTGGTCATGGGAAGAGCTGATCCCAAGCACATGCAGTTTACCGAGAGGGAAGGAGACAATCCTGCCCTTGTCATCAAGAAGCATGTTCAGCTCTCCAGCCACAACATTCTCACTCTCCCCACTCTCCTGCTCGTCGAAAATCAACTTACGGATACCATCAATAGTCAAATCCAGGCCGGCCACACCGAGGAATTCCCCGGCGGCCCCGTAGATCGGAGCCGTAACTGAGGTCACCATCCCCTTGCCGGCATCATCGTGATAGACCGGAACCCAAAGAGGTTCCGCTTCGGGGTTGTTGACCGGATTGGCCATGACGAAATTGTTCGAATTGCGGATATCAAAGACCGCCACCGGGGGCAAGGACAGAACATTTTCGCCATTCGGATAGTAGGCTGCAGTCCCCGAAGCCATAATCAGGTGACTGGCGACCACCGCCGGGCTGCTGGATTTGGCCTCGGCCAAGACGGGTTCTACCGCTGCCAGCAGATTGAGCTGCTCAGCAATCTCCGGCACAATCGAAGCCCCCCCCCAATAACAGAGCATCATTACTGCGGACTGTGGATTGTAGTAGATGCCGTTGGAGGCATAACGCTCCATCTGCTTAGTCACATCGGTCGGCATTTGATGGCGGTCGCCAGCAAAACGGGTCCGCAACTCGACATCTCTGGCGACCAGCCTGGCATAAGCGGAAAACTTTTGAAGCAGGGCCTCGGTTTTTTCGGCGCGCTCAGCGTTAACCGCCGACAGCATTTTTAGGGCCTGGGCTCTGACGTACTGTTCGTTTCTTGCGGTGACCAGATTATTGAAATTATCCTGATGGGAAAGTTGGTACAGGCTGACCACAGCCACCGCGCCACAGAGAATCCCGGTGAAAAGCAGTGTTAGTTTGAGACCGATTTTTTGTTTGATGTAGCCCAGCACACGTACCTCAGGGGGGGATGCCGACATCCCGGTCATTTTGGTCTTGAAGCGGACAATTGAATCGTTTCAGGTCTTTTCAGCAATCAGAAGGGTGATGTCATCTTTCTGAGGAGAGTGATCGGTGTAATCGGAGATCGACTCCATGATCTTCTGGCAGAGGGCACTGGCGCCAACCGACGCCTGTTTCCTGACCAGCTCCCTAAGCCGTTCCATTCCCCAGACTTCCCCTGTGTGAGGAGATACCGCCTCAAACACGCCATCGGTGCAGAGCACCAGGAGATCTCCACGGTTTAGGGGGGGGAGCACGTATTCAGCGTAACCGACTCCGTCGAGCATACCAAGCAGTAGATCTGTTTCTACATTCTCGTCACAGTAACCGTTCTCTGTCCTGAAAACAATGGGCGGCTCATGTCCGGCACTGGCATATCTGACATGGCCACTCTCGTCCAACCTGCAAACAACCATGGTCATGAAGCGGTCGTCTGCCATGTCCTGTACCAGCAGATGATTGATCTGTTCAAGGAGCTGTCCCGGACGGGTGGAGTCCTGGTCGAGGGCACGAAGAAACGCCCTGGCAGTACTCATCAGCAGGGCGGCACTGACGCCATGTCCACTCACATCACCGACCACAACATCGACCGCCTGACAATGAGCATGAGGGATGAAATCGTGATAATCCCCGCCGGTCTGTTCACAGGGCGACTGGTAAATGGCAAACGTCCAGCCAGAAATAGAGGGAGCCGATTGAGGCAACAACCCTTGCTGAATGCTGTGAGCCAGCTCGAGTTCGTGCAGCAAGGACTGGTGTGCCAGATCCTGGCGCAGAAGTCTAGCATTGTCGAGGGCGATTGCAGCATGACTGCACAAGGCTCCGAGAAGCTGCTCGTCGCGTGCTGTGAAAGCTTTGCCGTTTTTTTTGTTGATGGTTTCAATCACACCGACAACCTCGCCGCTGCTGTTGATCAGCGGCATACACAGAACGCTTTTGGTTCGATAGCCGCTTTTGTGGTCGACGATAGGATTGAACCTCTGGTCCTGATAGGCATCTACAATATTGAGCGTCTGTCCCTCTTTTGCAACCGTCCCAGCGATGCCGCTGCCCATCGGAAGACGAATGGTTGTCGTCTGTTCGGCAACTTTGGTCCAGAGTTCATCTCTGGACTGATCGACAATGAACAGGCTGGATCGGTCGGCGTCCACAAGCCTGCTGCAGGCACTGATAATCAGCCAAAGCAGGCGATCGAGATCACGTTCTGCGGTCAGTGCCTGGGAAATCTGCAAAATGGTCTGCAGGTCGTGGACTGAGCCTATCTTTTTCTGAGCCATGACCAAACCCTCCAAAGTTCATAGCCAGCGGGATCGGAATCCATCGATCGAGCTCATCATCTCTTAGATCGGCTCGTCTCCCTAATACCTGCAATCAAGTATATCAAATCAAAAGCCCGGCTGGGAGAACCGGCAGGACGGATCGTACCACTCAAAGATTAAACGATTGACCATGGCTCTTTATTTACGCTCACATTGCCGCCGGGTCAGGTTTTGATGATAATTAATGGTATGAACCCTGATCTGCAAAGTCGCTTTACCGTCTCCACCCTTCCGTCGCGACGAGGTTTGCTCGGATTTTTTTGTACTCTTATGCTCCTGATGGCCTGCAACACGGCACATTCTTCAAATGCGGCCGTAGAGTCCTCGGAGAAGACCGTCACTGAAAGGGGGGTTGATGAGTCATCTGCGAAAAGTGTTGAGCTACCTTCACCTTTGCCAGGAGAGAGCCCCGACTTCAATCCGCAGGAAGGAAACCTTGAGCGAATTGGCCGGGCCTATGCCACGACGCTTCGTCATCAAGAGCTGAGCCGCGCCATCGACAGTTTTTCGCGACGGATCGACTCGTTTTTTGGTGATGACAGGCTTTATGATGAAATCACCGAGACCTACGCGTCGTTCAATCTGTCCGGTCTTTACCAAAGGGGCGGCGAGCTCTCGACAGAGACCAGGTTCAGGCTGAGGCTCGACCTCCCTCGCACTGAGAACCGTATCAAACTGAGATTAGAGTCTGAAGACGATGAATATGATGATGAGAATTCTACGTCGAGTCCACCGGGCGCTGAACCTCCGGAGGATAACGATATCAACGCCTCGTTACAGTTCATCCTTCAGGAAACTCGCAACTGGAGCATTTCGCTCTCTCCGGGAGTAAAACTGAACGCACCCCTCGAACCTTATGCCAAGCTGCGCCTTCGTCGGAACTTCGACCTGTTCAGTTGGCGTTTGCGTTTCGTGCAGGCTTTCGAGTGGTACGAGTCGACAGGCTACGGTTCGAAATCGACGCTCTACTTTGACCGGATCATCTCTGAACGTGGGCTGCTGCGCCTGACCTCGGAGGCATACCGCAATCAAGAAGGCTACTCACCCAACGATTTCCGGGTCAGCCAGAAGATTCGCCTTTTCTACGTATTAAACGAGCAAGTCAGGCTGTCAACTGAACTCGCAATCATCGGCCACACCCAGCCAAACTGGCACCAAGACCACTCTTTTTTCAACATTCGCGCTCGTCGCAATATCCACCAGGATTTCGTATTTCTGGAACTCAAACCCCAGATCGACTTCCAGCGTGATAACGGTTTTCACGGAGAAACGTCCGTCATGCTTAGCCTTGAGATTCTGTTCGGAGCCGACTACACCAGGTAGTCAGTGCACGTTGGGAAGACCTGTTTTTGTTGGTGTCAGTCGGGGAAGGCGGGCGCCACAGAGTGAAGAGTGTGCTAAAGGTTCGTGTCAAACATTCTCAAAGGCTTGAAGATGCCATTTGCATCTCCTCGACAATCAGACGGGCAGCCTCGGCCGGGTCGGCCGCTGCTGAAATCGGTCGGCCGATAACCAGGTAGTCGGCGCCGGAGCTGATCGCTTCGCCGGGTGTCGTGACCCGCTTCTGGTCATCTTGAGAGGCAAAACTCGGACGGACACCGGGGGTCACGATCAAAAAATCCGAACCACAGGCTTCGCGGATCAAGCCAACCTCCTTCGGAGAGGCCACCACCCCGTCCATGCCGGCATCCTTGGCCAGTCTGGCCAGCTTCGG
>PKTY01000094.1 GCA_002869725.1 Desulfuromonas sp.
CCCGTTTTGAAGTGGTGCTGGAGACACTGGACGAGCCGGCTGAACGGGGGCTTGAGAAGGTTGAATTCAGAATCTCCGCAAACCCCGGCGAACCGCTCATGCCTCTCTCGAAAGTGGTCTCCGGGGGGGAGCTGTCGCGGCTGATGCTGGCTCTGAAGCGAGTCGCACCGGAAGTCGATCAGGTGCCGACGGTGATTTTCGATGAAGTCGATGCCGGGATTGGCGGTGAAACCGCGACCGCCGTCGGGCGCAAGCTGAAAACGGTCAGCTCTGCGGCTCAGGTCATTTGCGTGACCCATCTGCCTCAGGTCGCGGCTTTTGCCGAGCGTCACTACCGGGTCAGCAAGCGGCAGTCCGAGGGGCGGACCCTGGCTGGGGTCGAGTTTCTGGTCGAACATGACCGGGTGCGGGAGATGGCCCGGATGCTTGCCGGCAGCCAGATTACCGACCAGACTCTGCTGCATGCCCGCGAATTGATTCTTTCCAGCTGTGACCTGTCATGAAACAAGCGTTTGGCAATGTCCCCGCCAAGGAGATGGTATGATACGAAAGGCGCTGATTCCCGATGCCCGTGAAATCCATCGTCTGCTGCTCACTTACGCTCGGGATGGCCTGGTTCTGCCGCGTTCGCTGGCGGAAATTTACGAGGCCCTCCGAGATTTTTACGTCTACGCCGAGGATGATCGAGTGCTGGGGGCTGCAGGGCTCAATATCTGCTGGGAGGATCTGGCCGAGGTGCGCTCCCTGGTGGTCAACGCCGAGGCCGGGGGACGCGGTATCGGTCGAAGCCTGGTGGAGGCCTGTCTGCAAGAGGCCCGTCAGCTTAGGATCCGTCGTGTCTTCGCCCTGACCTACCAGCCGGTTTTTTTTGAGAAGCTCGGATTCTCGGTAATTGAAAAATCGGAGCTGCCGCAGAAGATATGGGGAGACTGCATGAAGTGTGCGAAATTTCCGGAATGTGACGAAATTGCTTTGAGTATCACCCTTTAGTGACCTTATTGCTTGACATGGGCGAAGTTATTCATCTATTACTTTTCAACTGAAAGAGACTCATGAAAAGCTCCGTAGCTATAGACGGGGCAGGGAGGTTGTGGAGTTTGACACCAAAACGGTTCACCATCATGGTTATCCCCGAGGGGTCGCACCGCGTTCGGCGGTTTGTGCTCAAAAGATCCTCGGTGAAGCGTCTTGTTGCTTTGAGCGTGGTCCTGCTGTTGGCTGTGGTTGGTCTGGGGGCCGACTACCTCCGGACCCAGTTCGATCGTCAGGAGTTAGCCCGGCTGCAGCAGGAAAACACCCTGCAGCGTGACCAACTGCAGCGGCTGGCGGTCAGTCTCGAAGACGTGCGCAAGGAGATCGTGATTCTGGCTCAGAATGATGCCAAGGTCCGGGTCATGGCCAATCTGGCCAAACCGAAGAGTGATAGCCTGGTCGGGATAGGTGGCCCCGCGGAAGACGATGCCAGTCGCGGTTTCTCCGAAGTTCAACGGCGCATCGATGAAGTTCGCCGGCAAATCGACCTGCGCCGCGAAAGCCAGGAGGAGATTCAGGGAATTCTCAATGACCAGCGTTCTTTGTTGGCAGCCAAACCGACAGGTTGGCCGACCAAGGGCTGGATGACGTCGAATTTCGGTCTGCGCAGGGACCCTTTCAACAAACAGCGTAAGATGCATGAGGGGCTCGATATCGCGGCCCGTACCGGTACTCCGGTCACGGCAACGGCTGACGGGATCGTCAGCTCGGTGCGCACCGCACCTGGTTACGGCAAGATGGTGGTGATCGACCACGGTTACGGCTATCGTACCTATTACGGACACAACTCGAAGAACTTCGTCAAGGTCGGCCAGCGGGTCAAGCGTGGCGACCGCATCGCTGCCGTTGGCAACACCGGGCGCTCTACCGGTTCTCACGTCCACTACGAAATCCGACTCAACGGTGTTCCAGTTAATCCCAAGAAATACCTTTGACGGTGAGCCTTTAATACGATACTACCGACCCCGGCCTCAACCGGGGTTTTTTTCTGTCCGTTGGCTAAGATCACGATTTCTGCAGCCATTTCAGTTTGAGCTGGTTCGCTGTTCCGTGATACTTTTACAAATTCTGGCCTGAAGTCTCTATGGCTGGCCAAATATACCAAATGGAAACGGAGCTTGGCATGATCGGTCGTCTCCTTAAAAAAGTCGTCGGCAGCAAGAATGAGCGGGAGCTCAAGCGTCTGCAACCCGTTGTCGAAAAGATCAACGCCCTCGAGGATGGGATGCAGAGCCTTGCCGATGCTGAACTGGTGGCAAAAACAGACGAGTTCAAGGATCGTCTGCAGCAGGGGGAATCTGTGGACAGCCTGCTTCCGGAAGCCTTTGCCGTGGTACGTGAGGCTTCACAGCGGGTCCTTGGCATGCGGCATTTCGATGTGCAGCTGATCGGTGGCATGGTGCTTCACGAAGGGAAGATCGCCGAAATGAAGACCGGCGAAGGCAAGACCCTGATGGCGACCCTGCCTGTCTACCTCAATGCCTTGACCGGCAAAGGGGTCCATGTTGTGACCGTTAATGATTATCTGGCTAAACGCGATGCCGAGTGGATGGGAAAGCTCTACAACTTTCTCGGGATGAGTGTCGGCTGCATCGTGCATGGGATTTCCGATGTCCAGCGCAAGGACGTCTATCGGTGCGATATCACCTACGGCACCAACAATGAGTTCGGCTTCGACTATCTGCGCGACAACATGAAATTCGCCCTCGAAGACTATGTGCAACGCGACCTGCACTATGCCATTGTCGACGAGGTCGACTCGATTCTGATTGACGAGGCGCGGACCCCGTTGATCATTTCCGGCCCGACCGATGCCGGCAGTGACCTCTATTTTGCCGCCAACCGAATTATTCCCAAACTGGTGCAGGGAGAGATGGTCGAGAGCCGCGATGGGCAGATCGGCAGGGTCCAGCGTACCTATACCGGTGATTTTACCGTTGACGAAAAAGCCAAGAGCGCGACCCTCACCGAAGAGGGGGTTCTCAAGGTCGAAAAGCTGCTCGGTGTCGACAACCTGTTTGAGCCGGGCAATATGATCATGCTGCATCATGTCAATCAGGCCCTCAAGGCACATGTGCTGTTCAAGCGCGATGTCGACTATGTGGTCAAGGATGGCGAAGTGGTGATCGTCGATGAGTTTACCGGACGGCTGATGCCGGGACGGCGTTGGAGTGATGGTCAGCACCAGGCGATCGAGGCCAAGGAAGGGCTCAAGATCGAGCGTGAGAACCAGACCCTGGCGACGATTACCTTCCAGAATTACTTCCGCATGTACCAGAAACTGTCCGGGATGACCGGGACCGCTGATACCGAGGCGGCCGAGTTCGCCGAGATCTACCAGCTCGATGTCATGGTGATTCCGACCAACAAGCCGATGATCCGCAAGGATCAGGCCGACGTGATCTACAAGACCGAGAAGGAAAAGTTTCATGCGGTGATCGAAGATATTGTCGACTGTCACCAGTCTGGTCAGCCGGTACTGGTCGGAACGATTTCCATCGAGAAGTCGGAACTCCTTGCCGAGTTACTCAAAAAGCGCGGGGTGCCGCATAATGTGCTGAACGCCAAACAGCACGCACGCGAGGCAGAGATTGTGGCCCAGGCCGGCCGCAAAGGGGCGGTGACCATCGCCACCAACATGGCAGGCCGCGGAACCGATATCGTCCTGGGCGGCAATGCCGAGATGATGGCCCGGCGTGAAGCGGCTGGTCGTGCCGAGCCAGAGACGGCCTACGATGAGGTTCTGGCCAAGTATCGGACTCAGTGTGTTGCCGAGCGCGAGGAAGTGCTCGCGGCCGGTGGACTCTACATTCTCGGCACCGAGCGCCACGAATCGCGGCGCATCGACAACCAGCTACGTGGCCGTTCGGGTCGTCAGGGCGATCCGGGGGAAAGCCGTTTCTACTTAAGCCTCGACGATGACCTGATGCGGATCTTTGGTTCTCACCGGGTGGCGTATGTTATGGAGAAGCTCAAGGTTCCCGAGAACGAGGCGATTGAGCATGGCATGATTTCCAAGGCGATTGAGGGGGCCCAGAAGAAAGTCGAGGCTCACAACTTTGAGATTCGCAAGCACCTGATCGATTACGATGATGTCATGAATCGCCAACGCGAGGTGATCTATACCCAACGCAAGGAGGTTCTGGCCGGGGAGACCATCCCCGAAACCATTGACTCCATTATCGATGAGGCCGTTGAGGATATGGTGGCGAGCTTCTGTCCCGAAAAGTCTCCAGCTGCCGATTGGAACTGGGAAGGTCTGACGGTCGACTTTGAGAAGCTGTTCAACTTTATGCCGCAACTTCCCGAGACCGACACCTCGGGGCTCAAGCACAAAGCTCTCGAAGAGAGTCTCCGCGCTGAGGTCGGTCGACGACTGGAACAGAGGGCCGAGGAGTTCGGGGCCGAAGTGATGGAACACCTGATGAAGGTGCTGCTGCTGCAGACCATCGACATGAAGTGGAAAGATCACCTGCTCTCCATCGATCACCTCAAGGAGGGGATCGGTATGCGGGCCTATGGGCAGAAGAACCCCAAACAGGAGTACAAGCGCGAGGCCTATACCCTGTTCATGGAGATGATGGGGAGAATTCGCGAGGAGGTTCTGCAGAAGTTGTTCAGGGTCCAACTGGTCAAGGAGGATGAGGTGGCCGAGATGGAGGCCGAACAGCGCCGCCAGCGCCTGGCTCTAGCCCGCCAAGGGGACTCCCCGTCTGCTGGCCAGACTCCGTTGATTCGCCAGGACGATCGGACCGGGCGCAACGACCCCTGCCCCTGCGGCAGCGGCAAAAAGTACAAGAAATGTTGCGGGCAATAGCTACCCAACCCCATTAGGAGGCTGCTTTGCCCTCTCGGCGAATTGACCAGCCCCCCAGTCTGCTGCTGATCGAAGCTGTTCCCGGGCGCCTTGCTCCTTTGGCGGAGGCCTGTCCGCAAAACCGTTTTTTAAGGCTTTCCTTGTCTCAGGCGGAGGCAGCTCCCGACCTGATTTCCCGGGAAGCGGTCGAACTGGTGGTCTGTGCCTCTGCCAATGAGGTGCACGCCGGCAAGACGCTACTCCAGCAGATTCGTCATGTTCACCCTCATCTGCCGATTCTGATGGTCATCCCCAACCAGGATTTCAAGTTGGCGCTGGAGCTGTTTCGCAGTGGCGCCGACGATCTGCTGGTCGAACCCCTGGCCACCGCAGAAACGGTCGGTGCCGTTGCGCGTGCCCTGCGTCAGGGCGCCGAGCGAGCCGCTCTCAACAGTGCCCAGCAGCACGTCAAGCGCTCTCTCGATGAACTGGTCCTGTTGCGGTCGGTGGGGGAGACCGCCAGCCGTGTCGAGAATCTCCAGCGACTGCTAGAGCGTATTGTCATTTCGATCCAGGCGGCCCTCGAAGTCGAGATCGTTTCGATCATGCTGGCCGACGCCAATGGCCATTTGCGGATTCATGCCGCTTGCGGGCTGCCGGATGAGGTTCGCGGGGTGAAAATCCCGATTGGCGAGGGGATCGCCGGCCATGTCTACCGCCAGGGTGAAGCGGTGTTGATCAACGATTTGGCCACAGACGGCCGTTTTGCCCCGCGCCAGGTCGGCGACCGCTACCGCAGCGGTTCATTGCTTTCGGTGCCGATCCGCTATCTTGACCGGGTGCTCGGCGTTCTCAACGTCAATAACAAAGGCAACGGTCAGGGCTTCTCCGGCGACGACCAGGATCTTTTGACATCCATCGCCCATCAGGCTGCCCTCGCCATCGAGAACCTGACCCTGATCAGCAGCCTGCAGAACAAAACCAGGGAGCTGGAACGGGTCAACGCGGATCTGTTGCGCCTGCATCACGGCCGGACCCGCTTTGTCTGCAATCTGTCTCATGAGTTGAAGACTCCGCTGACTTCGGTGCTTGGCTATGTCGATCTGCTGGCCAGTTTTTTTGGCCAGATCGAAGCCGAGCAGATGCAGGAGTATCTCGAGCGCACTCGCGACGAGGCGCTGGTTCTCAGCCGCCTGCTGAACGGCATGCTCAGGCTCTTTTCCCTCGATTCCGGGCTGGAAAACTGGCACTGGCAGGAGCTTGATCTGGCTGCGATCATCACCCGGCAGCTCAGCGTGTGCAAGAATTCTCTTCAGGAGCGTGACCTGTCGGTGGCTGTCGATATCGCGGACGGGTTGGCGCCGATCTGGGGCGACAGCGATAAACTCGCACTGCTCCTCGGCTGCCTGCTCGATAATGCGATAAAATTCAACCTGCAGGGAGGGACAGTGGCGATTGAGGCTGGAAATCGGCAGGTTGATGGTCAACCGATGGTCTACCTGACTATCGCTAATGACGGCGAGTCAGTCCCCCTTTCTGCTGCCGACGAAATTTTTGAGGCTTACGCGCAGCTGGGGGATCTGGATACCGGCAAACCACATGGGGTCGGCATCGGTCTGGCAACCTGCCGGGCGATTCTGCACCAGCTGCACGGACGGATTTTTCTGGAACCGCATGAGCGGCAGGGGACCCGGTTTGGTCTGTTCTTGCCGACCCGTGCCGCTTTTGAGGAGATGGATCATGACGCTGGCTACTGAAGTTCCCAAAGGTTACGTTGCCGCTGCAACCAGCGCCGGCATTAAAAAATCCGGCAAACTCGATCTGGCTCTGATCGTCTCCGAGGTCGTCGCTGCCAGTGCCGGGGTTTTCACCCGCAATCTGGTGGCTGCCGCGCCTGTTCTGCTCACTGCTCCCCGGGTTCGCGCCGGCCGCTGCCAAGCGATTCTGGTCAACAGCGGCAACGCCAATGCCTGTACCGGTCCCCAGGGGTTGGAGGACGCCCGCGACTCTGGTCGGTTGGTCGCCCAGGCCCTGGGCGTTGCCGAGGAACTTGTTGCCGTCTCCTCCACCGGCGTGATCGGCGTTCCGTTGCCGATGTCGGTGATGACGAACCATGTGCCGCTACTGGCTGCGGGACTACGCTCTGATGGATTCGACCAGGTGGCAGCGGCAATGATGACCACTGATGCCTTTCCCAAGGTCGCCAGCCGGACAGTCGCCATCGACGGAGTCAGTTGTCGGGTTTTGGGGGTGGCGAAAGGGGCGGGGATGATCCATCCGGACATGGCCACCATGCTCTGCTTTGTACTGACCGACGCCGCCCTCGACCAGCAGCTGCTGGAGGCCCTGTTGCGTGATGCAGTGAACCGCTCT
Organism: Desulfuromonas sp.; assembly: GCA_002869725.1. Lineage (GTDB taxonomy): Bacteria > Desulfobacterota > Desulfuromonadia > Desulfuromonadales > BM103 > BM103. Next base: position 7,202 of record PKTY01000094.1, read on the forward strand.
TTCAACCGGATCACGGTCGATCGTGACACCTCGACCAACGACATGGTTCTGATCCTGGCTAACGGAGCTGCTGGAGCCCCTCCTGTCACCACCGGTTCTGCTGCCGCCAAAGAGTTTGCCGAAGCACTGGACAGTCTGCTGCTGGAGCTGGCCAAGATGATCGCCCGTGATGGAGAGGGGGCGACCAAGCTGGTGCGGGTTGACGTCGAAGGGGCGGTTGATGACGAGGATGCCCTCAAGGTGGCGCGCAGCATTGCCACCTCACAGCTGGTCAAGACTGCCCTGTTCGGCGAGGATGCCAACTGGGGGAGGATCATCGCCGCTGCCGGCTACGCGGGTGCAAAACTTGAGCAGAGTCGGGTCTCTATCCGCTTCAATGAGGTGGATATGGTGGCAAACGGTCTCGGGCTGGGCGCCGAGCAGGAAAAGTTGGCGACGGCCGTTATGAAGCAGCCGGAATTCACGGTCACTCTCAGCCTGGGGCTGGGCCGGGGCAGCGCCTACTACTACACCTCGGATCTTGGCTACGAGTACGTACGGATTAACGCCGACTATCGCAGTTGACCAGTTTTCTGTTCGCCATGTGACGTGCTCCAGAGCATTCCAGTCTGGAGCACCGTTTTTTCAGCCCCCTTGAGTTGCCACTCATGAACAAATCTCCCGCTTGTTTCATCGACCATACCCTGCTGCGCCCTGACAGTACCCACGCCGAGATCGACAGGCTGTGTGAGGAGGCGGTGGAATATAGCTTCGCCGCTATCTGTGTTCCTCCTCTCTATGTCGAGCACTGCCGCAGACGCCTTTATGGTTCAAATGTCGCCCTGTCGACCGTGGTCGGTTTCCCCTGTGGTTTTGAGCCGAGCCGGATCAAGGCTCTGCAGACGGCTGAGGCGATTGGTGCTGGTGCCGGCGAGATCGATATGGTCATCCCTCTTGGGGCGGCTCGTCAGGATCAGATGGAGGTGATTGCCGATGATGTCCGGCAGGTGGTGGCCGCGGCCGATGGGCGGCCGGTCAAAGCGATTATCGAGTGCTGCCTGTTTGATGATGCCCACAAACGTCGGCTGGTCGAAGCTGTGGTAAAGGGTGGGGCCGCTTACGTCAAAACCTCGACCGGTTTTTCCTCTGGCGGTGCCACCGTCGCCGATGTGACGCTGTTGGTCGAGGTTGCTGCCGGGAGGATCAAGGTTAAGGCCGCTGGGGGCATTCGCAACTGGCCGGATTGCGCAGCGTTGCTTGAGGCTGGTGCGCAGAGGATTGGCACCAGTGCCGGTGTGGCGATCATGCAGGAATGGTATCGACAGCTTGGGCCGACCGAATGAACTCGTCAACGAAAAGAGCGATTCTGATCGTTCTCGACGGCGTCGGTATCGGCGCCTTGCCGGATGCCCGGTAATATGGTGACGCTGCTGCCGCGACTCTGCCCCATGTTGCTAAACAACACGGCGGTTTGTCCCTGCCAA
>PKTY01000216.1 GCA_002869725.1 Desulfuromonas sp.
AAAAAAATCAGCTTCCTCAGAGACTGCGGGGAAGAAAAAGAAATCGCTGTTGCGCGACTGGACCGAAGCTCTGATCGTGGCCGGGATTCTGGCCCTGATCATCCGCACCTTCGTGATTCAGGCGTTCAAGATCCCGTCAAGTTCCATGGAGGACACCCTGCTGATCGGTGATCACCTGCTGGTCAACAAGTTCATCTACGGCTTGCAGCTCCCATTCAGTGACGACCCATTGGTGAAGATCCGTGATCCGCAGCGGGGTGATATCATCGTCTTCGAGTTTCCCGAAGATCGCGACAAATCGTATTTCAAACGCCGGGATTTCATCAAACGGATCATTGGCACTCCAGGGGATCGGGTGGCGATTCGCAAGAAACAGGTTTTTGTCAACGGTGAGTTGTTCCGTACTTCCCAGGCGATTCACAAGGACCAGGCCCTTACTGTCGGTCCACGCGACAACATGCCGGAGGTCAGTGTGCCGCAAGGGAAGTATTTCGTGATGGGTGATAACCGTGACCATTCCTACGACAGCCGTTTCTGGGGGTTCGTCAACCGGGATGAAATCAAGGGGTTGGCCTTCATCAAATACTGGTCCTGGGATCGGGAAAAATTCTTGCCCCGTTTTGGACGGATCGGCCGGCCGATTGAATGATTTAACACTGCAATGATCCGCATTTTAGCGGTTGACTTGCCACTGATCGAGTTGTTATAGTCCTGCAAAATTTGCCAAGCAGTCTCCTTTTAAGTTAATCCAGAGAGGTTAGCAAAGGTGGACCATCCCAACAGCACGTCTGTGCCGACAATCGACCCGTACCTTTCCACCCGCCGGTGGAGGGGTATTTTTTTGTCTTCAAACCGTTATATCCCGATGAGGTGAACAGATGGCGAATACAGAGACAGTCATCCTCGATCAGGCCGGAGCAGGGCGGGCCATCACCCGCATCGCCCACGAAATCCTTGAACGCAACAAGGGGAGCAACCAGTTGGTTTTGGTCGGAATCCGTAGCGGCGGCGACTTCCTGGCCGCCCATCTCAATACGCGCATCACAGAAATCGAAGGGGAGGGGGTGCCTGTTGGCACTGTCGATATCACCATGTACCGCGACGACCTGGCTGAGCGGGGGAGCCTGCCAGTCGGAAAGACAGACATTCCGTTTCAGATCGATGGCAGACACGTCATCCTGGTCGATGACGTTCTGTTCACCGGAAGAACGATCCGCTCGGCAATGGATGCCTTGATGGACTTCGGAAGGCCCAGCAGCATTCAGCTGGCGGTGTTGATCGACCGGGGTCATCGCGAGCTGCCGATCCGTGCCGATTTTGTCGGACGCAACGTGCCCACGGCGCGCAGCGAGAAGGTCGAGGTGGTGTTTGATGAGGCATCACGACCACTGGAAGTCCGGCTGATCAAGCCTTAATCAATTTCAGGGAGGAAGATCCATGGCATTCGGGCACAAGCATATCCTGGGTATCGAACAGCTTACCAAGGAAGACATCCAGCTGATCCTCGACACCGGCGAGGCCTTCAAGGAGATTAACCAACGCGACATCAAGAAGGTTCCGACCCTGCGTGGCAAGACCATCATCAACGCTTTCTTCGAGGCAAGCACCCGGACCCGACTCTCCTTTGAGATCGCCGGCAAGAGGCTTTCTGCCGACACGGTCAACATCTCGGGTTCGACCTCTTCGGTGGTCAAGGGGGAGACCCTCGAAGATACCGCCAAGAACATCGAAGCCATGGCTCCCGACATCATCGTCATCCGCCACGGGCATTCCGGCGCCCCCCATTATCTCGCCGAGCGACTCTCGGGCTGTTCCGTGGTCAATGCCGGTGATGGCGCCCACGAACATCCGAGCCAGGCCCTTCTTGATTTGATGACCATCCGTGACCATAAGGGGAAGATCGAAGGACTCGAAGTGGCGATTGTTGGCGACATCACTCACAGCCGGGTGGCCCGTTCTGATATCTACGCACTGACCCGCATGGGCGCTCACGTTCGCCTGGCCGGTCCGGGGACCATGATACCGCCGGGGATCGAACGGCTTGGTAATGTCTCGGTATTCAACAACATGCTCGATGCCATTAAGGGGGTCGATGTGGTGATGATGCTGCGCATTCAATTGGAGCGTCAGGGCAAGACACTGCTACCGAGTCTACGCGAATATGCCCGTTTCTTTGGCCTCAACCCCGTCAACATCCAGCTCGCCAAGGATGATGCGATCATCATGCATCCGGGACCGATGAACCGTGGCGTGGAAATCTCCAGCTTCGTTGCTGATGGACCGCAGAATGTGATTCTCGACCAGGTCGCCAACGGCGTGGCGGTACGCATGGCGTTGCTTTACCTGGTCAGCGGTGTCGAGATGATGCAGACTCAGTGACTGCCGAACCGTTGAACTGTTGATTCGTTGAACCGTTTCTTTGCATCCTGACCATTGACTTTACTCTATGAGGTGCTAGTTATGAGCAAATTGTTGATCAAAGGCGGCCGGGTGCTTGACCCCGCCCAGAGTCTTGACGATATCCGTGATATTCTGATTGAAAACGGTCGCATCGCTTCCATCGAAAAGAACATCGACGCGACCGGAGCTGAAATCATCGATGCTGCCGGCAAGCTGGTGACGCCGGGGCTGGTCGATATTCACGTTCATCTGCGTGATCCCGGTCTCGAATACAAGGAAGATATCGTTTCGGGGACTCTGGCTGCGGTCAAGGGGGGGTTCACCTCGGTGGCCTGTATGCCGAACACCACGCCGGTCAATGACAATCTGGCGGTCACCCGCTACATCCTCGACAAGGCGGGCAGGGAAGGGCACTGCCGGGTATTCCCGATTGCCAGTATCACCAAAGGGCTGGAAGGGGATTCCATGTCGGAGCTCGGCGAACTGCGCGAGGCCGGTTGCTATGCGGCATCCGATGACGGCAAGCCGGTGGTGAACAGCGAACTGATGCGTCGGGCCATGGAGTATGCCCGTCCGTTCGGTGTCACCATCGTTTCCCACGCCGAAGACCTGACCCTGGTCGGCTCCGGGGTGATGAACGAGGGGCCGGTGGCCACCGAACTTGGCCTCAAGGGGATACCCTGGGTGGCCGAGGATGCGGCGACCGCCAGGGATATCATGCTGGCAGAACTGACCGGTTGTCGCCTGCACGTTGCCCATGTTTCGACCAAAGGGGCGGTTGAGCTGGTTCGTCAGGCGAAAAAACGCGGGGTCAAGGTCACCTGCGAGGCGACACCTCATCACTTTACCCTCACCGATGAAGCGGTACGCGGCTACTACACCAATGCCAAGATGAACCCGCCACTTCGCGGGGAGGAGGACCGTGCCGCGGTCTGCACCGGTCTGGCCGACGGCACCATCGACGCCATTGCCACCGACCATGCCCCTCACCATATCGACGAAAAGAATGTCGAGTTCAACATTGCCCTCAACGGCGTGGTCGGCCTCGAGACAGCACTGCCGCTGACCCTCAAACTGGTGCGCGAGCAGATCATCGACCTTGGTCACGCCATAGAACTGCTGACCTCCGGCCCGGCCCAGGCCCTCGGTCTCCCGGTCGGTACCTTGGGAATTGGTTGTGGTGCCGATATTACGGTGATCGATCCCGAGCTTCAATGGACCGTCGAATCCCAGAGGCTTTCCAGTAAAAGCAAGAACAGTCCGTTCGACGGCTGGTCCATGCAGGGCAAGGCTGTTTGCACGATTGTGGGTGGAAAGATAGCTTGTAAACAAGATTAAGTTTTCCGCGTAACATGTTTATAAATATGAAGATTTGGAGCTATACACTATGAAAGCAGCATTGGCCCTGGCTGACGGCAGGGTGTTTTACGGCCAGGCACTTGGTGCGTCCGGAGAAGTGTCAGGCGAGGTGGTCTTCAACACCAGCATGACCGGCTACCAGGAGATCTTGACCGACCCGTCCTATCACGGCGAGATCGTGACCATGACCTATCCGCAGATCGGTAACTACGGGATCAACCCGGAGGATGTCGAATCCTGCCGCCCGCATCTATCCGGCTTTATCGTCAAGGAAGCCTGCGCGTTCCCAAGCAGTTGGCGGTCGCAGATGTCCCTCGATGCTTACCTCAAGGAACAGGGGATCATTGGACTGTCTGGCATCGACACGCGCGCGCTGGTTCGTCATATCCGTGACAAAGGAGCGCAGACCGGAATCCTGTCGACCATCGACCTGGATCCTGAAAGTCTGGTTGACAAAGCCCGTAAAGCGCCATCGATCGTGGGTCGCGATCTGGTGAGAGAGGTGACCTGTCCAAAACCCTACCATTGGTCCGAAGGGATCTGGGACCTTGAGACCGGTTATCATCAGAGGGAGGAGGGGGCTGCCACATCTTTCAAGGTTGTTGCCTACGATTTCGGTATCAAGCGCAATATTCTGCGCAACCTGGTCACCTCAGGCTGTGATGTGACAGTGGTTCCGGCGACGACCCCGGCCGAAGAGGTTCTCGCCATGCAGCCTGACGGGGTCTTCCTGAGCAACGGGCCCGGTGATCCGCAACCGGTTACCTATGCCCAGGAGAACATTCGCCAACTGCTCGGCAAAGTTCCGCTGTTTGGCATCTGTCTTGGCCATCAACTGCTCTGCCTCGCCCTGGGCGGACTGACCTACAAGCTCAAATTCGGTCATCGCGGTGGCAACCAGCCGGTTCGCCGCGGCGCAGGGCACAATGTCGAGATCACTTCCCAGAATCACGGCTTTGCGGTCGATGCCGATTCTCTGGACAGTGCCGTGCTGGTCAGCCACATCAATCTTAACGACAACACCGTGGAAGGTTTGCGACACAAACAGCTGCCGGCTTTCTCCGTGCAGTACCACCCGGAGGCCTCCCCCGGGCCACACGATTCCCGATACCTGTTCGGAGAATTCATCGAGTTGATGCAAAAATGGAAGAAACAGTAGAGACAAAACCAAAAGCGCCAAAGATGCTGAAACAATAGAAGAGAAATGGAAACTCATGCCTAAACGTAGCGACATCCAGAAGATTCTGATTATCGGCGCCGGCCCGATTGTTATCGGCCAGGCCTGCGAGTTCGACTACTCGGGAACCCAGGCCTGCAAGGCCCTCAAGGAAGAGGGATACCAGGTGGTCTTGCTCAACTCGAATCCGGCGACCATCATGACAGACCCTGACTTCGCCGACCGCACCTACGTCGAACCGGTCAATCCGGAGACTCTGGCGCGGATTATCGAAAAAGAGCGTCCCGACGCGCTGTTGCCGACTCTCGGGGGGCAAACCGCTCTCAATACCGCCGTGGCCGTGGCCAAAAACGGCATCCTCGACAAGTTTGGCGTCGAACTGATCGGTGCCAAACTGCCGGCCATTGAAATGGCCGAGGACCGCACCCTGTTCAAGCAGGCCATGGAACGGATCGGGGTCGCGGTGCCACGCTCCGGTCTGGCACACAACTACCAGGAGGCGATGGAGGTTGTCGAACATGTCGGTTTCCCGGCGATTATCCGTCCTTCGTTCACCCTGGGAGGCACCGGTGGCGGCATCGCCTACAACCGCGAAGAGTATGAACTGATGGCTTTGGCTGGCATCGACGCCTCACCGACCAACGAAATTCTGGTCGAGGAGTCGGTGATCGGCTGGAAAGAGTTCGAGCTGGAAGTGATGCGTGACCTCGCCGACAACGTGGTCATCATCTGCTCCATCGAGAATTTCGATGCCATGGGGGTCCACACCGGCGATTCGATCACCGTGGCTCCGGCCCAGACTCTGACAGACAAGGAATACCAGATTCTGCGTGATGCTTCTTTGAAGATCATCCGTGAAATTGGGGTTGAGACCGGGGGCTCCAACATCCAGTTCGGGATCAACCCGTGCGACGGTCGTCTGGTGGTGATCGAGATGAACCCGAGGGTCTCGCGTTCTTCGGCGCTGGCGTCCAAGGCGACCGGGTTTCCCATCGCCAAGATCGCTGCCAAACTCTCGGTCGGTTACACCCTCGACGAGATCCCCAACGACATTACCCGGGAGACTTTTGCGTCTTTTGAGCCGACCATCGATTATGTGGTCACCAAGATTCCACGGTTCACCTTCGAAAAGTTCCCCCAGGCCGACCCGACCCTGACCACCCAGATGAAATCGGTCGGGGAGGTCATGGCCATCGGGCGCACTTTCAAGGAGAGTCTGCAGAAGGGGCTGCGCTCTCTCGAGATCGACTCTCACGGCTTCGAAAGCCGGCTTTATGAGGAGCCGGGCGATTGTCGGCGCAGTCTCAGCAGCGAGGAGATTGAACTGCTTGAGGCGAAGTTGCGCGTTCCCAATGCAGACCGCCTCTGGTATTTGGCGGATGCTCTGCGCGCGGGGATGTCTATCGACAAGCTCTATCAGTTGACCCATATCGACCCCTGGTTTTTGAACAACATCCGCCAGATCGTCGAAATGGAAGGGCGCATCGTTGAATCGGCCCATCTCGCTGGACAGCCATCAGACCAATCGTTGACGGCTCTGCTGCGTGAAGCCAAACAGTACGGCTTCTCCGACAAGCGCCTGGCCACACTCTTGAGGGTGACGGAACAGACAATTCGTGACGTGCGGTGGGACTTGAAGATTATTCCGGTCTACAAGCGGGTCGACACCTGTGGCGCCGAATTCGAAGCTTTTACACCTTATCTCTACTCGACTTACGAGGAGGAGTGCGAAGCAGAGCCAACTGACCGCAACAAGATTATCATTCTCGGCGGAGGGCCGAACCGCATCGGCCAGGGGATCGAGTTCGACTATTGCTGCGTCCACGGCGTTTTTGCGCTGGGCGAAGACGGCTTTGAGACGATCATGGTCAACTGCAACCCGGAGACGGTCTCCACCGACTACGACACCTCCGACCGACTTTACTTCGAGCCGCTGACCCTTGAGGATGTCCTGGAGATCGTCCGGGTCGAGCAGCCGGTCGGAGTGATCGTCCAGTTTGGTGGTCAGACTCCCCTGAAACTTGCGGTTGCCCTGGAGAAGGCAGGTGTGCCGATCATCGGCACTTCGCCGGATGCCATCGATCGCGCTGAAGATCGCGAGCGGTTTCAGGAGCTGCTCCATAAGCTGGACCTGAAGCAGCCGGCCAATGGCATCGCCCGATCCTTCGAAGAATCAGAAGTCATTGCTGCAAAAATCGGCTATCCCGTAGTCGTGCGCCCCAGCTACGTGCTCGGTGGACGGGCCATGGAGATCGTCTACGATGTCCAACAGTTGCGTAACTACATGAAGTTTGCCGTGCAGGCCTCTCCTGAACACCCGATTTTGGTCGATAAATTTCTGGATCAGGCCGTAGAAGTTGATGTCGATGCTCTGGCCGATGGCAAAGATGTGGTTATCGGTGGGATCATGCAGCATATCGAAGAAGCCGGAATTCATTCCGGCGATTCGGCCTGTTCCCTGCCGCCGTACTCCCTGCCGGCAGAGATCGTCGATGAAATCCGTCGCCAGACCCGGGCCTTGGCCCTTGAGCTCGAAGTTTGTGGCTTGATGAACATCCAGTTCGCCGTCAAAGGCAGCGAAGTGTTTCTCATCGAAGTCAACCCGCGCGCCAGCCGTACATCTCCCTTTGTTTCCAAGGCGACCGGCCGCCCGTTGGCCAAGATTGCCGCACGGGTCATGGCCGGCAAAACTCTCAAGGAGCTTGGCATCGAACAGGAAATTATCCCCGAACACATCTCGGTTAAGGAATCGGTCTTCCCGTTTATCAAGTTTCCGGGGGTCGATACACTGCTGGGGCCGGAGATGAAATCGACCGGCGAAGTGATGGGGATCGATTACGATTTTGGCAAGGCGTTTGCCAAGGCGCAACTCGGGGCGAATGTCAGATTGCCGACCTCCGGTAAAATATTCGTCAGCGTCAAGGATGCCGACAAGAAGGCGATCATTGCTCCGGTTGGCAAGCTGGTGGCCGCTGGTTTTGAAGTCGTCTCGACCAAAGGGACCGCTGCTTACCTGAACGCCCATGGGGTACCGGCCATGCCGGTCAACAAGGTGAACGAGGGGAGGCCCCACTGTGTCGACATGATCAAAAGCAACGAAATCGCCATGGTTTTCAATACAACCTTCGGTGCCCAGTCGATTATCGACTCCTTTTCGATCCGCCGCTCTTCCCTGGTCTACAACATCGCCTATTTTACCACTGTTGCCGGAATCGAAGCCGCTGCTGATGGGATCTTGGCCATGCAGCGGGAAATGCTTGACGTTACCCCCCTGCAGGAGTATTATCCGACAGCCGGCTAGCCGGATGACCGGCTTCATTTTCAAGTCGAATCGTATTCGGGCGGGTTTTCCCCGCCCGAATAGTTTATTAAAGAGGCAAGGGTAGAAGCAAAATGTCACAAACCATTCCGATGACTCCGCAGGGTTATCAATCTCTGCAGGACGAACTCAAGCACCTGATCCGAGTCGAACGCCCCAAGGTTGTTCAAGATATTGCCGAAGCTCGTGACCACGGCGATCTCTCCGAGAATGCCGAATACGACGCAGCCAAGGAACGGCAAGGCTTTATCGAGGGCCGGATTGCCGAGATCAATGGCAAACTGGCTCG
>PKTY01000369.1 GCA_002869725.1 Desulfuromonas sp.
CATGTACAACTGGTCCGCTCTGTCCAGAGACTTGCCTGCCTCCTGGCCGAGGATGGCGCCGGCCAGGGTGCCGATGGCCACAGCCACCAGTTGGCCGGAACCGCTACCGATCTGCGATCCAATCAGGGCTCCAGTGCCGGCACCGACGATTGCGCCGCCGGTTTCTTTGGGTCCCATACTGGGGGCACAGCCCGCCAGAATTAGACAGAACAGGGTCAATAGGACAATAGCTTTTTGCATGATCTTACCTCCCGTGTTTTAGACCACTCAGGATGCCTTTTCGGAATCTGGAATAGTCATGTTCGGTGCCGATAAGATAACGATATCGCGTTGTTTTTTGCTGTCAAGCGTGACCTTTTTGCAGGTGTCCCAAAGTCTCGACCACCAGTGGTGTCAGACGGCGAACAATCTCTTTTACTCCCTTAGGGTTGGGATGGATTCCGTCCGCCTTATTGAGTTCCGCTCGGCCGGCCACGCCGGCAAGAAAATCGGCATAGAAGGGTAGTTGGTGTTTGGCTGCCAAGCTGGAAAAGACTTGGGAGAATTCTGCTTGGTAGGTTTCGCCTAGATCGCGCAAAGGTTTAATGCCGGTCAGCAATACCGGTATATGATTTTCTTGGAAGCGTTGAATTATCGCTTCGAGGTTGGTTTTCAGGGTTGCCGGGGCAAGGCCGAGCAGGTTGTCGTTGGCACCGAATTCGAGCAATACCAGATCCGGCTCGGTAGCCAGGGCCTGCTCCAGACGAGCTCGACCGCCGGCACTGGTGTCCCCCGGAATGCCGGCGTTGATCACCTCCACTGAATGGCCGGCGCTGATCAAGGTTTTTTCCAGCTGTACCGTAAACCCAGCCTTGCGTGACACGGCAAAGCCCGCCACAAGGCTGTCGCCAAAGGCCAAAATGCGCAATGGTTTTACCTCGACAAGGGACATGATCTTCGTTGCACCTTTCGTGAACGGGGAACGTGGGGAAGTGATCTTGCGACTCTATCCGCTGAGCGACAAAAAATCAATAATTTCACTGTGGCCATCCACTTTAGCTTTGGCAAAATCAATCTTTGATTAATCCTTTGCCGTTCTCCGAAACTTCTCCTTGAAGAGATGTTTTTCTGTGTATGTTCTTATTTAAAATATCGTTATGTGCAGTAGAAATGGTAGGGAGATTTTGTAAGTACCTAAGGTTTGGTAAAAATTTAATGAGACATTAAGGGGGTGCCTAATTGATAGGCGGGGAATTTATGTGCCGGCATGGCCTGGAGGGCAAGGAGTATGTTTCCAAGGGGAGTTCGGAATTTTTTTGGCCGCCATTATAAACCACTGTTTTCTCCTTCCGTATTATTGACTTACCTGAAAATTTTATAAATTTCAGTTGGTTAACGTCAAGTTGTTTTTGACGTTATTCGCTTGACAGTTGCCTGTCAGGACCTTAGAAAGGCGGTGCCGAAGGCCTCGTAAAGCGGCCAGACGCGGAACAATTATTGATAAAATTCAGCTTCGCTTTTCGATTGCATCATAGGCTCTCGTCCGACGTTGTTGCTCGGACATTTAGAGGTAGTTCAAACCAAGAATTCTAGGAGGAATACCNTCGAAACGGCCAAAGTGGCCCTGGAAAAATTCAAAAAGCTCGACCAGGAGCAGACTGACGCTATCTGCGAAGCGGTTGCGAACGCTGTGGCCGCAAAAAAAGAAGAACTGGCCATTATGGCCGTTGAAGAAACTGGCCTCGGCAACGTGGCTGATAAAACCATCAAGAACTACTTCGGCTCCACTGTCATCTGGAATGACATGAAGGGCGTCAAGACCGTTGGTATCGTCAAGGACGAGAACGACATCATTGAAATCGCCGAGCCCGTTGGCGTAGTCGCAGGTATCCTGCCGACCACCAACCCCACCTCTACCGCTTGCTTCAAAATCCTGTCCGCTCTTAAGGGCCGCAACGTAATCGTGCTCGGTTTCCACCCCCGTGCTCAGAAATGCTGCGAGGCCACTGCTCAGATGTGCCTCGACGCAGCTATCGCTGCCGGTGCTCCTGCCGACTGCATCCAGTGGATCACTGAGCCTTCCATGGAAGCTACCAGCGCTCTGATGACCAACCCCGGCGTTGACGTGATCCTGGCTACCGGTGGCGGCGCCATGGTTAAAGCTGCTTACAGCTCCGGCAACCCCGCTTTCGGCGTCGGCGCCGGCGGCTGCCCTGTTTATGTTGCCAGCGACGCTGATCTCGATCAGGCCATGGAAGACACCCTGCTGTCCAAGTGTTTCGACAACGGCGTAGTCTGCGCTTCTGAGCAGAACCTGATCTTTGATGACGCTGCTGTGGCTGAAAAAGCCGTTGCCAAGCTGCAGGAAATTGGCGCTTACCTGGTCAACGAAGACGAAAAAGCCAAG
>PKTY01000105.1 GCA_002869725.1 Desulfuromonas sp.
AACATCGATCTGGATGTCCTTGGTCCCCCCAACCCGGCGGAATGATCGTTCTTCGAGCACCCGCAACAGCTTGGCCTGCATGCCGGGCTCCATGTCACCAATCTCATCAAGGAAGATGGTCCCACCATCGGCGACTTCAAAAATCCCTTTTTTCTGTGCCTTGGCATCAGTGAACGCGCCCCGCTCATGCCCCATCAGCTCGCTCTCGAGAAGATGTTCGGGCATGGCCGCACAGTTGATGGCCATGAACGGTTTGTCACAACGGGCGCTCTCGTAATGAATCGCCTTGGCGATCAGCTCCTTGCCGGTGCCACTCTCGCCCTGAATCAAGACGGTGCTGGCATCGCTTTTGGCCACCTTGCGCACCATCTCCAGCACTTGCTGCATGTGCCGGCTGTTGCCGACGATATTGGAGATCCCGTACTTGCTGGTCTGGGCCGACCGGAGATGCGCGACTTCCTTGCGCAGCTCACGGGTCTCGAGGGCCTTTTTGATAATGATCGACAGTTCGTCGAGATTGAACGGTTTGTTGATGTAGTCGTAAGCCCCCATGCGCATTGCTTTGACTGCTGTTTCGAGCACGCCAAGCGCCGTGACCATAATGACGATAATCTCCTCGTCAATCGCCTTGACCTTGCTGAGAACCTCGAGTCCGTCCATGCCCGGCAGCTGGATATCGAGCAGAACCAGTTCGGGCGGGTCTTCCTGGACCTGCTTGAGCGCGTCCTCACCGGACGCTGCCGTCACAACATCATACCCCTGCTTGAGCAGCGACTGCTCCAGGGACCAACGGATCAGGTGTTCATCGTCAACAACCAGTATTCGCGTTTTACGCACAGTCTACCCCATTTCTCTCAACCGGTTGTGGTCCAACCGGAACCGTAATGACCACTCGTGTCCCCTCCCCCTTGCGGCTGAAGATCTCCACCGTCCCTCCCTGCTGTTCGATTAACTGGCGACAGATCGCCAGACCCAACCCCGTCCCCTTGGTTTTGGTGGTATAGAAAGGCGTGAAGATCTTCTGAAGATCCTCGGGATCGATCCCCGGCCCGGTGTCACCGACCAGAATCCGAACCTTCTCGCGCCCCTCATTCTCGACCAGGTCAGTCTGAATCAACAGGGTTCCACCCTCTTTCATGGCTTGAATTGCATTGATAATAACATTGAAGAAAACTTGTTGCAGCTGCTTTTCATCAGCCCAGATGACCGGCAGGTCGCGGGTAAACTCCTTGGTCTGGTGAACATTGCGCGCTTCAGGATGCTGGCCCACAAAGAACAGGGTCTGCTTGAGAAGCTCGTTGGTATCGACAAAATCAAAGGACGGCTTGCCCGGTTTGCCAAAATAAAGAAGGTCGCGTGCTGCCTTATCGAGACGATCGATCTGTTCGAGAATCTTGCTGACCACTTCGCGGCGCGGATCATCCTCGGTAAAATCGAGAGCCAGGACGCTGATCGCACCGCTGATCGCCGCAAGCGGGTTCTTGATTTCGTGGGCGATTCCCGCTGACATCTCGCCCACAGAAGCCAGGCGATCAGCCCGCTCCATCTGCTGATAATGACACGCCTGGATTTCAGCCTGGGCCTCACGCAAGCGACCGACCATCGAGTTGAAACTGAGCATCAGGTTACCAACCTCATCCCGATGAAGAGGCTGGAGGCGAGCCGACAGATCGCCGCTTTCAACCTGAGCCATCTTACTGGCAATCCCCTGCAGCGGACGTCGCACAAAACGCTGAAAGATCAGAGAAACCCCGCCGGTCAACAACAGGATCATCACCAGCATCGACCCCCCGAAAAACTGTGTGGAGGCGAGCAACTGCTGATCAAGATCCTCGAAAGAGAGGTCCAGGTTGAGAACCCCGACCACCCGACGTCCCGGACCGTGACACTCAGTGCAGCTGCCATCGGAAATGATCGGCCGGACAATGCCCAACACGTCGTTGCCTCGTACCCCGCGAAAAATCCCGTGTTGCTGCCCTTGCAGGAACAGGGACAGATCGTGGGGGTTGACCCGGTGGCCAATTTCGTGAGGGTCAGACGACTTGAGGATCCGTCCGTTCGGATGAAAGATCCGCACACCATCGAGGCGCGGGTCGCTGCCAACCATTTCCAGAATGGCCTGCACATCCCGGGTATTGCCGGTGCGCATCGAGCTGAAGATCGCCCGTTCCACAACCGACAGGATCACTTCCGCGGTCCGTTGCCCCGTCTTGGTGATATGTTCATGCTCACGCTGAATGTGCAGCAGGGTGACAGCACCGATCGCCACCGTGAACAGCAGCAACGAGAGGATGACGATTCTGCCGACCAGGCTCTTAAAAAACAAACTGACCTCTTATGCTCTCAGGAGGAAGGGCGCCCGGTAAAGGGGTTCACCGACGGAGTCCGCTGATTATGGGTCCCCTGCTGGCCCGTTTTAGCCGGCTGTTTCACCACCTTGGGCGGTTTGTAAACAAAGTCCCAGTCGAGATAACTCGTTTTGTTCTTGAAATGATCCAGTTCCTCGGGAAAACCATCCTTCTTGAACGGCTCAAGGTCACTGCTCGACCTGACGCCGATAATGCGTTCGGCGGGGTCCTTGATCAACTGCCAATCTCCGGCGGTCATCGGGTCGAGATAGGCTTTGCGCAGATGCCTGACCTTGCCGGGGAAACGGGGATCTCTGACCAGGTCATCGAGACTGGTTGGAAACATCTGTTGAGCCCCATGCTTCACCCCATAGTAGCTGGCAATGGCCCGCTGATACTGGCGACCGCGCCACAGCAGCTCAGCCTCGCGATCCTGCTGCATGACCGCCTGCCAGCTCTGACCGGCCTTGGCAGCCGCCAAACCGAACAGGGAGAGCGCGACCAGCATGACCAGAAGAATGGCCCCGTGCTCACGACGCCGAGCAACTCGCCATAGGATTTGCTGGGAGCATCTCAAAATCATGCGGAATAGGCCACGCCAAAACACAAGTGCCATCCACGGCGGCTTAGTGCGGGACGGATCACGGCTTACTCCGGTCTTTGTCCTCCTCGCCGGTCAGATAGGAGAGGACGATATCATCCAGACTTTTTGAAATGCGCGATGGGGGTCTGGGTGGCTGCGGGGAGGATACGACCGGCCCGGATGGCGGCGTCTGACTGGGCGCAGCAGACGTTGTCGGATTCTCAACAACCGTTGACCCAGCAGGAGGCGTCTCCTCCGTAGCTTCCCCTGCCCCCTCCTTAACCAGGCCGGCTTCGTAACGGGCAATGACTGCGTCGAACTGGCCGGACTTGAGAGCGCGCAGCATCTCCTTGTGCTGGTCCTTCATTAGCTCTTCAACCACCCGCTCCAGGTTGTCGATCTTGGAAATGTCGGCATACGACATCTTTTTCGAGGCGAGAATCGTTCCTCCACGATAAAGCAGGGTGACGATATTGGGGCTCTTCAGACCGCTGTCTTCGGTCTGAATGTGGTAAATCTCACCCTTGTAGCGGAAGTTGTGATTGAACCCGACAACCATGGAGTCCACCTGTAAGTCGCTGCAGTTTCAGCTTTTAACTGTTATCACAGGCAGCACCGCCCGTGCAATAGCGACAATATACTGAGAGATTTGATTTCAACCGCCGGCAAGCAACCGTTTAATCTTGGCAACAGCTTCGAGGGCATCCCGCGCATAGATGTCGGCACCAATGCGGTCGGCATAGTCCTGAGTGACCACCGCGCCGCCGACCATGGTAAAAACCTTGACTCCGGCTTGCTGCAACTGCTCCAGAACCCGATCCATCTGTTGAATGGTGGTGGTCATCAAGGCCGACAAGCCGACGGCATCGACCCGATGCTTTTGGGCCTCAGCAAGGATCTTTGCGGCAGACACATTTTTGCCGAGATCGATCACCTCGAAGCCATGGTTCTCCAGCAGGGTGCAGACAATGTTCTTGCCAATATCATGAATATCCCCCTCGACAGTGGCCATCAGGATTTTTCCGAGCTTTGGCCCCTCGTCGCCGGGCATCGTCTGCTTGAGATGGGCAAAGGCGGCCTGCATGGTCTCGGCGGAGCGCATCACCTGGGGGAGAAAAACCCGGTTGTCAGCAAAGCGGCGGCCAACTTCTTCCAAACCGGGGAGCAACCCTTCGTTACTGATGGTCAGGCTGTCCAGCCCTTCATCAAGCGCCGCCGCCACCAGGGGAACCACGCCATCAACATCTCCGGCAATAATTGCCCGGGACAGAAGCTCGCGCAGGCCAAGCTCAGTCCGTTGCAAACGGCTCTCTGGCGCCACCGGCTGCTCCGCTCGACCCGCATAGAAAGCGATATACTCCTCGGCACGCAGGTCATGACCCAGCAGAACCTGGCTGGCGCGGAAGGCATCCATCATCCGCTCATCTTTGGGATTGATAATCGCGGCTTTGAGTCCGGCCTCCAGAGCCATGCTAAAAAACGCCGCAGAGAGCACCGGCCGAGCGGGCAGGCCGAAGGAGATATTGCTGACGCCGAGAACCGTGGCCAGCCCGAGCTGGTCACGCACCAGGCGCAGGGCCCGCAGACTTTCCATGGCCCGCCCCTGTTCGGCAGAGACCGTCAGGGTCAGGCAGTCGATCAGCAGATCCTGCTCGCTAAGACCGATGGCAAGGCAGGCATCGCGGATTTTGGCAGCCACCTCGACTCGGCCTTCGGCAGTCTCCGGAATCCCACGTTCGTCAAGTGTCAGACCGATGACCGCAGCCCCGTAGCGACGGGCCAGGGGGAGTATCGTCCGCAGGCTCTTCTCCTCGCCGCTAACCGAATTGATCAACACCTTGCCATCGGCAGCCTGCAGCCCCCGCTCCAGAGCCACCGGATCGGAACTGTCAAGTACCAGCGGCGCCATGCAGGCGCCAGTCACCGCAAACACCGCCCGCTCTAGAGCAGCCGGCTCATCAACACCGGGCGCTCCGCAGTTGATGTCGAGCAGGTGGGCCCCGACAGCGACCTGCTCGACGGCTTCACGGCGGACATAAGCAGTCTTTCCCGATCGCAATTCCTCGGTGTAGCCCTTTTTGCCGGTGGGGTTGATTCGCTCCCCAATCAGCCGGCACGGGGCTCCTCGGCCAACCTCGACAACCTGACTACGGCTCGAAAGGAAACTGCGCCGTTGAGGTTTCTGCCAGGACGTGGGAGAACCAGCCAGTGCCTGCTTGATGGCACGGATATGCTCCGGGGTGGTCCCGCAACACCCCCCCATCACCCGTACCACCAGAGCAACCAGACGTTCATGGTAGGCGGTCATCTCCTGGGGGGATGCCGGAAAAACCGTCTGACCGTCGACCAGGACCGGCAGTCCGGCGTTGGCCTGGGCAATCAGAGGACGGTCGGTGACGACCCGCATCCGGGCCAACACATCATGGATACCATCGATACCCAGCCCGCAATTGGAACCGATCACATCGACCTGCAGCCCATCGAGGGTCACTGCAGCGGCCTCCGGAGGGGTGCCGAGCACGGTACGGCCGGCATCATCGAAAGTCATCTGGGCGATGATCGGCAGATCGCAAACCTGTCGGCAGGCAATCACGGCCGCCTTGAGTTCGCGGATATCGAGAAAGGTCTCTAAGCTGATCAGGTCAGCACCGGCTGTAGCCAGAGCCTCAATCTGCTCGGCAAAGATATCGACCATCTCCTGGAAACCACAGTCTCCTACCGGCTCGACAAAGCGACCGGTCGGACCGACCGATCCGCAGACAAACCCTTGAGAGGTTGACGCCTTGCGGGCCAGTTCGACGGCACGTCGGTTCAGTTCATCGACCTGATTTTCCAACCCGTAATGGGCCAGCTTCGGCCGATTGCCACCGAAACTGTTGCTGACCAGGATATCGGCACCCGCTGCCGCGTAAGCACTGTGGATACCGATTACCACGTCAGGAGCTGAACGATTCATCTCCTCGGGACACCCTCCGGGACGCAGGCCGCGCTCCTGGAGCAGAGTCCCCATGGCGCCATCAAGAACCAGAACCCGTTGGCTGATCGCTTCGCTAAACCGGCTCATTCACTCCCTCCCACTTCAAGTTGGCGCAGGGCTCCAGACGGGGCAACCTCTTCTTCGAGCAAACTGAAATCGGCCGGAACCGGCTGGCGCAGGTCGACATGCCCTTTGATGGTTTCGATTGGCTGGCCGTCGACCAGAAAACGGACCTGGCGCAAATGCGGAAAGTTGACGACCAGGGTGTCGACCAACGCAAAAACCGTAAGCAGTTCGCTCTGGGTCCCACCGGGATGTCCGGCAATCAATCCGCTCCCGAAATCGACATCGAGAGTGCTTGCCGCCACTGACAGGCTACGCAGCACAGTTTGCGGCGGCAGTACCGGCGTCAGGTCGGTCACCGGCCCATTGATCAGGGCCTGAACGGTCGCCTTGAGACAGTCGCTCTCATCCAGGCAATCCTCGATTTCCCGGCCTTCGGCCACCAATCGCGAGCCATCGTTGCTGGCAAAATAAAGGGTCACCTCGCGCAGCTGCCGTGGCGGCTGCTCCACCACGGAAATCGGCGGTGTCGGAGGCGTCGTATTCATGAACGTGCGCAGCAACAGAAGACCGAAAACCAGCATCAGGACCACAAAGGCTCCGAGAATCAGTCGGCGGTCTTGCCTGCGCCCAGAGGAGGCGGAAGTTCGGGGTCTGTTCGGGGTCTTAGCCATAAATTCGAGGATCAATCCAAAGAGACTGTGGTTACACCGCAAAGTGGCGCCCCAAGAAAGGAACCACCAACCCGCTCGAAGCGGTCCGGAATGTCGGTCACAAAGTAACGGGGCGGCAATGACTCAGCGGCAGACCGCTGCAGACTGCGAGAATACAGTTCTCCGGCGACAACCTTGGCGGTCTCCTCGGCAGAGTCGATCAGCTGAACGTCCGGGCCGGCAACCCTCTGCAGAGTCTGCTTGAGCAGCGGGTAGTGGGTACAGCCAAGAACCAGGGTATCGACCCCCTGATTCAGAAGCGGAGCAAGATAGTCGGCAGCAATCATCTCCGCGGACGGATGATTCATCCAGCCCTCCTCGGCCAGAGGGACGAACAGTGGGCAAGAGACCGCATAGACTTCAACAGTGGGGTCGGATGCCTTCAACGCCCGTTCGTAGGCACCGCTACGGATAGTCCCTTCGGTGCCGATCACCCCGATGCGCCGGTTGCGACTGACATCGAGGGCCCGGCATGCGCCCGGCTCGATCACACCGACCACCGGCAACCGGTAGGTCTCGGCAAGTGTCGACAGAGCCACTGCAGATGCGGTGTTGCAGGCGACGACCAGCAGCTTGACGCGCTGGGCCGTCAAAAAGCGCGCCGCTTCCTGGGCATAGCGCAACACGGTTTGGGGACTCTTGGTCCCATAGGGGACCCGCGCCGTATCTCCAAGGTAGACCAGGGGCTCATAAGGGAGCTGGCGCTGCAGCTCGCGCAGCACCGTCAACCCACCAACCCCCGAATCAAAAACACCTATCGCGTGCTCAGGCTCTGCCAGCATTTCCTCGTCCAGCCCCCACCCTATCACATGGAGCAAAAACTCTAGAGAGGGCCATGGTGATTGTCAAGGTCTATGATTTTGCCCTGTGTTTTTTACTCTTTATCTCCCCAGAGCAAACCTGCTAATATTGCAGGCTAACAGGCGGTCATTGGCAAGGGTAGAGACGCCACCAGGGGGAAGGGCATGAATCTTGACGGAATCTGGGAACTGCTACAAAACTTTGAGACCACCAAGGTCGTCGGCTATCTACAGGAAGCAGACCTGCAGAAGCTGATAAAAAGCCCCTATTTTCTCGGCTCGGCGGCGACCCTGGCCATCGTCGCCCTGGTGATGAAATGGCGTCTGCTGCTCACGGTCGTCATGTTTGTCACCGGCTTTGTCTACCTGCTCACCTACACCATTGAACAAGGAACGAGCTTAGAAGGCGGTATCACCAACGACACCCTGGCGGTTTTTATCGGCGGCGGGGCTGTCCTGGTTTTTCTCGCCATCTACTTGCTGTTTATCCGCAACGACTGACCCGTCCGAACCAAAAGAGGCAGACATGGCTTTTTCCCTAAAAAAACGCGACCTGGCCCTGCTCGGCATCGCGATCGTTATCCTCGCTTTCCTGTGGCAGGCCCCCCCCGAATCGACCAGCCGCGTCCCTTTTGATGACACCCATCGCCGCTTCTACGACATGGTTCAAGCTGACGGCAAGAAGGCTGCTGAGAAGCATTGCGAAGAATGTCACAATGACCAGGGAGTCCCCTTTCCCGAGGGACACCCGCCAAAGTCCCGCTGTCTGTTCTGCCATAAAATGGAGTGAACCTAATAAAGACAGTCCCTCACCGACAGCTTCTTCTCGCTATTTGACGGACTATCTGCCGCCAGTTTGATAAGACGTTCTGTCCTCACCAACTGCTTCCAACAAAAAAATCAAGTGTTTTAAGCGGGTTATACGACACCCCCTCACTAGGAATCTGTTTGGCACATCGGTTGCTTATTGCACCACTACAGGCTTC